>JAEUUU010000102.1 GCA_016787345.1 Saprospiraceae bacterium
AAGAAGGGGTTGCAGGAGAAAAATCTTTGCGCGTATCTTTGCCCCGCTTTTGAAAGAAAGCAACGGATTGGTAGTTCAGTCGGTTAGAATGCCGCCCTGTCACGGCGGAGGTCGCGGGTTCGAGTCCCGTCCAGTCCGCAACTACAAAGGCTAATGAGTTGATTTACAACTTGTTAGCCTTTTTTCTTTTTGGTTTGGGTATGGATTTGGGTACAGTAGCAATCTTTTAAGGGGTCATTAGTGTTAATGGCTTTGCAAAGGCCATCTTCTCGGTTATCTTTGTAAAATAAACAAAAAAACAAATTGTGCCATGAAATCAGAGGATCTAGGAGAATATGTAACTTTTTGTATCAATAAAAGTGGTGACACGGTTTCACCCAAAAAACTTCAAAAACTCCTCTATTATATTCAGGCTTGGCACCTAGTCCACCTTGGGGTGCCCATTCTGCTGGAAGATTTTGAAGCTTGGGTACATGGCCCTGTTTTACCTTCCCTTTTTCGTTCCCTTAAAGAAAATGGCTTCAATAAATTAAATGTTGTTGACGATGAAGGCAATAATTTGGAAGATGCAAAAGACCTAATTGATAAATGTGGCTTAACGGATGAGCAAGTTGACCTGATCGATTCAGTTTTATTAAAGTATGGGGCCCTAACGGCCTTTGAATTAGAAATGCTTTCACATAATGAAGAGCCTTGGATTGAAGCAAGAAAAGGATTGCCTCCTCATGCACCTTGTAACAATGTCATCAAGAAAGATCGCATAAAACGCTTCTACCTAAAAATGCTGGAAGAAAATGGGGAATAAGGAAAAAAAGAAGTATAATATTCCGGAACCCAAAGAGCAACTTGTTAGTACCATTCAGGGTCTTTCCAAATATCGAATAGGAGACCTTAATGTTGACTTCCACGACATACTAAAACTCAAACCAATTTTTGCTTTTGATTATGTTTCCCTTAATAATGAGGAACTATGCTTTAATTGTGGAGATTTAGAAACAAAAGATTATATTGGCTTAATTGAAGGACTAAAGAAAGTGTCTGCCCTAACTTACTCTGAGTTAGACAAACAGAAGGCCTTTAGATTCCATGTTGTTAATTTTGATGACAAAAGGGTTTCTATTACTAGAGACCAATTTAGGAGTTTACTTACAACGCGGCCTGAACTATTACCAGATGATCAACTTCCAACTTTATACCAGTTTGACCTTCAATATATAAGAGAGGCAAGGGTCTGTGGGTTTATTTTTAGGGGCGTGTTTTATTTAATTTGGTATGACCGTAACCATATTATCTACCCACAAAAAAAATGACAAATCAATTTTCCAAATGATTTAAAAGAGCGATTGCGTCTCCCAGATTTGTAGATAACTGTGTTAGTGGGTTTTTATCAACTGTCTTTTTAATAAATTGTACTTCATAGCTAGTTCGCTCTTGGATTGCAGCAATTGTTCCTTTCTTGCTTTTCCTGTCAAAAGTCCGGCATGCGCAAACACATATTTGGCTATTATTGACTTCTAAGTCATCAAGACGATCTTTAATAATTTTATAGGTGTCTCCCGCACTAGTTATTCCGATTTGCGTTCCGTTCCAATCAAACACCTGCCAAAAATCACGCGGCTTACCAGTTTTCCCGATTACGACTTCGGGAAAATTAACACCCTTAATAGGTCTTGCGCCTTTTTGTATCAAGAGTTCAGCTAATGCTCTAATTGTGGAACTCTTGCCCGAATTTCCCTTTCCTTGTAGGGCGATAATTTTTTTCATTTTCTTGGTAAAATGTTTATGATAAAAAATTACTACTTTTTGTAGGTACTTTTCTTCTCCCCCCCAAACATCGGCGCGCTAAGCTGCTCATACAACCCAAACAAAAACTCGACCCTCGCTAACTCACTCGCGAAAGGCTGTGGCCGGTAACACAAATCCACGGCCTTGTCGAGCACCGCATGTGCGCGCACCAGGTCGGGCGGCATGGTAACAGGGTCGTACAAATCAGCTAAGCTGCTGCCGGGGTATTTGGCGCGGGTATCGAGGACAGTTTGTGCGGCTTCCTCAACTTTCTGTTTTTGGGCGACGTTAGGATTTAAAGGCCAAGGGAAATTATTATAAACAATGCTATTTGAATATTGATAATCACTTTTGAGGCGGCCACAAGTAACGCGCATCCAAGAGTTATGCATTAGGGAGGTTAATACTCCAAAATGATAAAGGGAAGTATTGGGAACCGTGTAAATCTTATCCCCTGCGATAACTGAGGCATCCAGATAACCAATTGGTATATAAAGCCTTCGTTCTGAAGAAACTCTCGGTATTGCTAAATAATTAGAGTTGGGTTGATTCAACTGTTTAAACAAGGTTGGGGTAGAGGCTGCCTTTCGCGTAGATTCTGCAACGCTTGCAAGGCGCATTTTTCTTACTCCCTCAACCCGTCTCATAACATTAGGGAGGTTTTTTAGCTCATGTGGTTTTATACCTAATAGCCAAAGGCACCACCTTGGAATATTATTTAGAAATTCCTCACCCATCAAGAATGGCCTTATCCATTTTTCTGCTTCGGGTTCATTTAGAATCAATTCATCTTTTTCTTTTTGGGATAACAATAAGTTACCTCCATCTTTTGGCATACTACCCAAAGTCATTTTTGGAACATGGCAAATAGGGTATCTAAGTGGTTCTAATAGTATGTTTTTCCCTTCAATAAGATATGGGTTAATATTATTAACAAAGACTGCCGAAGGCTCTGAGTTAACATTGGCATATTCAAAAATTATTTTGTTTGAAATATCAATATTCGAGAAACCAATTATTACACAATGCACGGCTGCATTTCCCTTGGCCTCATTCGTCCACTTAAAGGTTCTATGTGCAAAATTTATTTTTACATCATAAAATTTAAACAAATAAGACCAAAGTATTTGAACTTGCTCCCCCTGTGTTATTGAGTTTGTTGAAACAAATGCACATCGCGTAGTCTTTCCAACCATATATTTCGATGTTAATGCATACCAGCAAGCTACATAGTCAAGACTTGCGGCTCCTTTATGGTCTTTAAATATACTTATTAAATCTTGCTTTTGAGATTCTGTCTGCCACTGGTAACCAATAAAGGGGGGGTTGCCAAAAATATATGAAATTTCAATTTTAGAAAATATTTCCCCCCAATCCAACCGCAACGCATTACCATGTACAATCCGGGCGGCCTTGCTCAGCGGCAAACGGACAAAATACTGTCCAAATTCCTCCGATACTTTCATATTCATTTGGTGGTCGATCAGCCACATCGCGACCTCTGCAATTCGGGCAGGAAATTCGTCGTATTCGATTCCGGCGAATTGGTCAACATCCACCTGAATAATGTCGCGCACGTTTAGGAAGCCCTGCCCGGTTTTGTTCAATTCCCGCAAGATCAAAATTTCCAGTTCGCGCAACTCCCGGTAAGAAATGATTAGGAAGTTTCCGCACCCGCAAGCCGGGTCTAAAAAATGGAGCCGGGCAATTTTTTGGTGCAGCTCGTTTAGTCGGGCGCGGCTGCCTTTGGCTTTTTCAAACTCGCTGTAAAGGTCGTCGAGGAACAAGGGGCGGATAACCTTTTGAATGTTCTTTTCCGACGTGTAGTGCGCGCCCAGGTTTCGGCGTTCTTTGGGGTTCATAACCGCCTGAAACATCGAACCAAAAATGGCGGGTGAAATCTTGCCCCAATCCAGGCCGCAAGCCTCGATTAACATTTCCCGCATTTTACTGTCGAAGGCTGCCGGGGGCAGGTTTTCCTCGAACAATCTGCCGTTCACATACGGAAAGGCTGCCAGGTGCTCGTCTAAGTTTTTCAGCCGGGTTTCCCTTGGCGTGTTCAACGTGTGAAAGATCAGTGAGAGGTGGGCGGCAAGGTCGCTGCCGTCGGGCTTGGTTTTCAGGTCGAGGTATTCCCAAAATGTGCCTTTTTCAAAAATCCCGGTATCGTCGGCAAACAGGCAGAATAGCAGGCGAACCAGATACACTTCCAGGGCGTGACCAGTGTAGCCGACTTCCTCCAGCCGGTCGTGCAATTTGCCCATCAATTCGGCGGCTTTGATATTAACCGGGTCTTCCTCTTTGTAGGTCCGCTTTTCATACCCGGCAATGAAGCCGAATAAATGCACTTGGTTGGGCAGATCGGAAAGGGTAATTTCTACGGAGGTGCTGGCATCAAGGTCGTACAACCGGAAGCGGTCGAAATCCGAAACCAGTATATATTTGGGTAGTTCGTGTTCTTTCAGGCCGGG
The DNA here is from genome assembly GCA_016787345.1 of Saprospiraceae bacterium. GTDB lineage: Bacteria > Bacteroidota > Bacteroidia > Chitinophagales > Saprospiraceae > M3007. The sequence goes on from JAEUUU010000102.1 coordinate 4,257, forward strand.
GAAATAGTCTTTGGCTTGCTGAAAAGCCCGGTCGAGGTCTTTGCCCTTCGATTTGTGTTCAACCAAGACAACACCCTTCCAAAGCAGATCAATAAAACCCTGCTTTTGATCGGCTTTTCGTACAGCCGTTTCAAAAGTGGCAACCCGGCGGCGGGATATGCCGAAAACGTTAAAAAAATCGTCCCAAAACGATTTGGCCTCTGCATCCTCACTGCTTTCGTTTTCCCATTCTTTCACAAAAGCAAGGGCGCGGGATTTGATTTCATTCCAACTTAGGGGCATAAATGCGGCGTGTTAGGTTAGATGAAAGCTAATGTATTGGCTTTCCCTTTTTCGTCAAACCCTAGCCGTATTTGGCGCGCCGCTCCCAGTATTCTTTTTCCGCTTTTAGGTCGTGTTCTTCAATTAACAGGCAACAAAGCAGCCCGGCTTACCTTACCACGGCCTTGCGCAGCAAAAAGGCAAACATATAACCTTATTACCATCCATCGTATTTTTACGATAAAAAATTCCCACCCCTCTTGCATCTTTCCAGTCATTCATCGTATTTTTGCGATCAATTAAAAACAACTACCCATGCCCTCACCCAAACTCGAGGCTTTCAGCGCCGAAGACAATGAACTCGCCGAAATGGCCAAAGCCCTCGGCCATCCGGCCCGGGTCGCCATCCTGAAAGAACTGGCCCGCCGCAATTCCTGCGTGTGCGGTGAAATCGTGGAAGTGTTGCCCCTGGCCCAAAGCACGGTTTCCCAACACCTGAAAGAACTGAAAGCCGCCGGCCTCATCAAAGGCACCGTGGAGGGTGTCAAGTCGTGCTATTGTATCGACTGGGACAATCTGGGCCGCCTGCTGGCGCTGCTCGGGGCTTTTCCGGAAATGAAAGCCGGGGGCGCCAATTGCTGTTAAAATGCTATTGAACAACAAAATACAACAAGGATGAACAACACAGAGCACATCAAAACTTCCGTTCGCGAGCAATACTCAAAAATTGCCGAACAAGACCGCGCCACCAATGCCGCCTCCTGCTGCGGGGTAGGGGCGCCGGGTACCTGCGACATTATGGCCGACTCGTACGCCCACCTCGAAGGCTACGTGCCCGATGCCGACCTCGGCCTGGGCTGCGGCCTGCCGACCGAATTCGCCCGCATACAACCAGGCGATACCGTACTCGACCTGGGTTCCGGCGCCGGCAACGACTGCTTCGTGGCGCGCGCCGAGACGGGCCCGGCCGGCAAAGTGATCGGCGTCGATTTCACGCCTGCCATGATCCGCCGCGCCCGCGAAAACGCCGAAAAACTGGGCTTCAACAACGTCGAGTTCCGGCAAGGCGATATCGAAGATCTGCCGGTGAGCGACAACTCCGTCGACGTGGTCGTGAGCAACTGCGTGCTCAATCTGGTGCCCGACAAACGCCGGGTTTTTAAAGAAATCTTTCGTGCACTGCGGCCGGGCGGCCATTTCAGCATCTCTGATGTCGTGATCGTCGGGACGCTGCCCGACAAGATTGTGGAGAGCGCAGAACTTTACGCGGGCTGCGTCGCCGGCGCCATTCAGCGCGACGAATACCTGCAATTCATCGAAGAAGCGGGTTTTGAGGGTCTGACCGTCCAAAAACAAAAGCCTATCCTGCTGCCCGACGATTTGCTGCTGCAATACCTGAGCGCGGATGAAATCAAGGCATTTGTGGCAGCGGGCACGGGCATTTTCAGTGTGACCGTGTATGCCGAAAAACCCGGAAAGGCCGAAAAGCCCGTGTTTAAATCCCTTGAACTGGCCGAAACCAAAGCTTGCTGTGAACCCGGAAGCGGCTGCTGCTAATTGATTATGCCGATCCGACTCGAATCTGCGCTTCCCCGGCATCGCCCGGCGCTGGAAGCCTTGCTGCTGTCCGTTCATTTGCCCATCGAAGATCTGTCAGCCGATCTGGGCGGTTTTACTCTTGCTTTCGATGGCGACCGCCTGGTTGGCTCGGCCGGCCTGGAGCGATTGGGCCCTTATGGCCTCCTGCGCTCCGTAGCAGTCGACGCAGCCTTCCGCGGAACCGGCCTCGGCACCAGCTTGTATCTGGCCGCGCTCGATACTGCCCGGGCCGCGGGTCTGCGGGAAATCTGGCTGCTCACGACTTCGGCCGAGGGCTATTTTGCCCAACGGGGCTTTGAACGCATCGACCGGGCCGAAGCGCCGCCCGAAATACAGGTCGCGCCGCAATTTGCCGGCGTTTGTCCATCATCGGCCGTGTTGATGCGCCTTTTAGTGTAGTATTACGAGCAGGTTAGGTTTATTGGGAGACAGGATGGACAAGATTTACAGGACAACAGTCCTATGCGGCAAAGCCACATGATCCTGTAAATCTTGTTTATCCTGTCTCCCTCATTATTCCCGAGTTCAGTCGACCCCGGGGATTTTTTCGTCGTAAAAAAAGGGCAATTCGTTTGGGTATTTAGACATTTGCCTAAATATCAAATCAAGCGGTTCATGAATCTTCTTTTCAAAGCGCTCAACGATCCCACCCGGCGGGCCATTCTGGAGATGCTGCGCGATGGCGACCTGACGGCCGGCGATATTGCTGACCGTTTTGAGATGACCAAGCCGAGCATTTCGCACCACCTCGACCTGCTGCGGCAGGCTGATCTGGTGACGAACTACCGTCGGGGGCAGTTTATTTACTACTCCCTGAATATGAGCGTATTGGATGAGATTGCCGCCTGGCTTTCACAATTTAAAAAATCCTGACGATGAAAAAGAATCCTGCTCTCGAAATCCTGATCTGGGCCATGGTAGCCGCTCCTTTTTTATACCTCGCGGCTATTTACGGCCAGTTGCCGGAAGAAGTACCCACGCATTTCGATGCCAATGGGCAGCCCGACGATTATTCTCCAAAATCCAACCTGCTGTTCATTTTGCTGATGCTCTCCGTGCCCACGAATTTCCTGATCATGTTTTTGCCTTCGATTGATCCCAAGCGGAATTTCGACCAGTTTCCGGGCGCTTTTCAGCGTTTTCGACTGGTGATTGCGCTGGCTTTGGCTGCGCTGGGCGGCATGATTATTTATGCTTCCACGCATGCCGGTTTTAACCCGCTGCGGGCGTTGTCGGTCATCATGGGAGGCTTGTTTGCCGGCATGGGCAATTACCTGGGCTCGGTAAAACCCAATTATTTCGTGGGTATTCGCACGCCCTGGACGCTGGAAAACGAAACGGTATGGCGCAAAACGCATCGCGCCGGCGCCCGCTGGTTTTTTATTGCCGGACTGGCAACCATGCTGCTGGGGCTGGTTTTGCCCATCGAGCTCGTCTTTTGGGCAATCCTGGTTCCGATGCTGGGCGCCTGCCTGGGTACGGTTTGGTACTCCTGGCACGTTTTTCAACAAGAAAAAAAGGCCGCCTGAACGGGTAGAAATGCATTTCTCACTGTCGTTTGGCGAAACCTTTGCAACTTTGTCAGCCGTCTCGGCGTCTAGCCGGGCGGCTGACAACTTTCAACCATCAGAGCCTTACTCCTCATATTTCCCCTTTGGCTGTTGTGCCTCCCGCTTTTGGCGCAACCCTCCGACGACTTCGAGCATACCACGGGGCAGGTTGATCATTTGCTCCAGCTGGCTCGATCGGCTAAAAAAGACGCCGATGCCGAGACGTACGCCCGACAGAGTTACGACCTGGCCCGGCAGGTCAATTACGAGGGCGGAATAATTCGCTCCCTGATGTTCCTGGGCGATCTCTGCGCCCGCGGCGGCCGTACGGAAGAAGCCCTCCGCTTTTATCTGGACGTGGAAGAAAAAGCCACCTTGACCAACAATTCCGGGGTGCTGTTTTCGGTCTGTACGGTGCTGGGTGACCTTTATTTCAGGGAAAAAATATACGTCAACGCCCGCCAGTATTACCTCAAGGCGCTCGGTATTCAGCCCCAGAACTATCAGGTAATGGAAAAAGCGGCAGACACCTATCTCTACGATATGCGCTTCGACAGCGCGGAGATCATGTACCGCGACCTGATCGTCAACTACCGCACCGACGGCGACAATACCCGTCTGGTCCAGATTTATCAGAAACTGGCCGACGTGTACAACCAGAACAAGCTGCCTTCCAAAGCGCTTTATTATTACATCGGCATCGATGAAATACTCGATCGCTACGGCTCACCCGATGCCAAGGCCATTTCCTACAACAACCTGGGCAAACAGTACGTCCTGCTCAACGATTACGACAAGGCTTTGTATTATTTCCGAAAAGCCGAATTGCAATGCGACTACGTCAATTGCGAACAACCGGAAGTGTTGTACGCCAATCTGGGCATCGCCCTGCACAATACCGGCAAAACCCGTGAAGGACTCGAATATCTCCTGCGCGCCCGCGACATCGTGCTGAAAAACAAAGATCGTCGCGCCCAGGCCAACCTCGAACACCTCATCACCGGCGTCTATTTCAGCAACAACGACCTGTACAATGCCCTGCGCCACAACGAATTGACCATACAGGCTGCCCGCGAAACCAAACAGATCGACATTCTGGCGGAGGCTTATCATACGGCTGCCGATATTCACTACGGTCTGTACGATTTTGAAAAAGCATTTAATTATTACAAGGAATACCTGGTGCTGCTGAACCAGATACGTTTCGACGAGCAGGCCAAACTCAACAACCTGGTACAGATCACCCGCTCGCTCAAAGACGCCGAAAGCAAGTACAAACTCATGATCAGCCAGCAGCGGATCAAGGAGACGGAACTTCAGGGCAAACTGACGGAACAAAACCAGCGCCTCGCCCTCGAAACCCAGCGCCGGGAAGACGAGATGCGCCAGGCCATGAAAGACAAGGAACTCAACGAGGCCAAACTGCGCGAACAGGCGGCGCTGGTACTGCAGGCAAGAGCCGAATTGCGCTATCGCCAGATCGAAGCGGCTCGCCGGGAGGAAATGACCCGAAGCCTCCGGGCACAGGAACAGGAACGCGCCAACAACCTGGCCGACAGCCTGATCAAAGCCAAACAGGCCCAGGAACTCGAAGTCGCCCTGCGCGATAAAAGTATAGCCACCCTGACCGCCAGTAAAAACCTCGAACGCCTCAAATTCGCCTATGGGGTAGGGGGCTTTGCGCTTGTTATTCTGGCTTTGCTGGGTATCAGTTGGTTCTACGCCCGCCGCGCCGGCCAGCGCCTCGCGCTCCAGAATCGAAAAATCGAAGCGCAGCGCGACCAGATCGAGCAGGAGCGCCGCAAAAGCGATCAACTGCTGCTCAACATTCTGCCGGAAGAGATCGCTGCCGATTTAAAGGCGCATGGCGAAGCGACGCCACAGTTTTACCCCGCGGCCACGGTGTTGTTTACCGACTTTATCGACTTCACCCGCCTCTCGGCTCAACTGACGCCGGAAGACCTGATCGCCGAACTCAACGAATGTTTCCTGGCTTTCGACGTGATTTGCGAGCAAAACCGCCTCGAAAAAATCAAAACCATCGGCGATGCCTACATGTGCGCCGGGGGCTTGCCGGTACCCAACGATACCCATGCCGAAGACGCCGTACAGGCTGCGCTCGAAATGCTGAAATGGCTCAGTCAGCGCAACCAGGAAAACCCGGGATCCATTTTCCGCCAAATGCGCATCGGCATCCATACCGGACCGGTCATCGCCGGGGTAGTGGGCAAAAACAAGTTTGCCTACGATATCTGGGGCGATGCCGTCAACCTCGCCGCCCGGCTCGAAGAACTGGGCGAACCCAGCCGTATCAATATTTCCAGCGCCACCCGCGACGCCGTAAAACACCGCTTCGCCACCGTCTACCGGGGCAAAAAAGAAGTGCACAACAAGGGGTTGGTGGATATGTATTTTATTGAGGGTTGATTATATCCTCGGCGACCCGTGAAACACCGTCAGAAAGATCAGGGCGATTTTCATGGCCGGCGACACGGATTCGTCGAGTGTGTCTTCGATGGCCCAGTCGCGCGGATCGCGTTCGCGGAGGGTGTAGAGGTAAAAGCGGCCCCGGGTCCGGTCGTCCACGAGCCATTCGTCGAGTTGGTTGGTCCAGCGGCTGCGCAGATTGAGGGAGATGGAGTTGTCGCTGACGCGCCATTCTTTAAAATCATTGGGCCAGGCGGTGCGCATGGTGATTACGTTGCCGTCGTAGGTGCGGAGTTCCCACTGGTTGCGGTCGTCGCGCCATTTTTGCCGAATGGTGCCTTTCAGGTCGCCCACCTGGAAATCCCAGTCGGTCCAGTCGTCACGCACGTTCAGCCAGCGTTGTTTGATTTCGCCGACCATTTCCTCGTCCGGGTATTCCGACGCCTCTTCGTCTTCTGCTTCGCTCGTATCGGCGCGCATGGCATATACTTCCCATTCCACGAAGGAATCGCTCCAGCGGCTGCTGACGCCCGATAAATGCTGGTTTTGGGCCGTCAGCAGGGCGGCGGAAAGCAGGGGCAGAAGCAAGAGCGCGGCGCGACGCATAATTGAACCGGTGGTTTTGGTGAAGAGCGGTGGCAGCCTTTTTCTGCAAAAGATTGCTTGGCTGCCACCGCTTATTTTACCTAAAACGGCAAATCGTCGAAGGAGGTATTGCTCGTCTGGGGCGGTTCGGAGCTGGGGAAGGGGTCGGCGGGGAAAAATTCTTCACCACCGGGCTGTGCGGGCGCATCGGCTGCGCCGGCGCGGTCGATGCGCCAGGCGTTGAGCGAGGTGAAATATTTGCCCTGCCATTCGCGGCCGCGCAGGTCGAAAGAGATTTTCAGGCGTTCGCCCTCGCGGTATTGGTCGAGTGCGGCGCATTTGTCCTGCACGACCTGGAATTTGACATACTGCGGATAATTGCCGTCGGGTATTTCCAATACGAATTCGCGCGCCTGGAAGCTGGCAGTTTTTTGTTCGGTGGGAAAAACGCGGTGCAATTTGCCTTCAACTTCAAAAGCCATAAATCAGAAGATATAAAGGATAGAAAATAGAATAATTGAATACGGGTTAATCGGCCTGTTTATTTGCGTTCAAACAGCCCCTCATAGTGGCCCGGCCTGTTGCTGGTAAACACGTGTTTGTGGCGTTTTGAGCCGATATAGCGTTGTTTGGGGGCGTAAAGAAACACTTCCGGCACCTGATCGTGCAGGATTTGTTGCGCCTGGAGGTACAGCTCGGTGCGTTTTTGCTCGTCCGGATTGCTTCGTATTTCTTCGATGAGCCGGTCCATTTCCGGGTTAGCGAATGCGCCCCGGTTGTCGCCTGCCGGGCTGAGGCTTTGGGAGTGGTAGTTTTGATAAAAATCGTTCCAACCGGGGTATTGCCCGAGGCCGAACAGGGCTGACTCGAAGCGGCCGGCCTTGGTTTCTTCGGTCAGTTGCTGAATATCCAAGGGGATGATTTTGATGTTTACGCCGCCGGCCCGGGCCGATTGTTCGATACTTTCCGCGAGTTGTTTGGTTACCGGGCTTGCCGTGGTGGCTATGGTTTCGATCGTTAGCGGCGTTCTGCGGCCATTGATCATTTTATCCACGATGCCGTCGTTGTCGGTGTCGGTCCAGCCGGCTTCGGCAAGCAGTTCCCTGGCTTTCTGTACGTTGTACTGGTAGGGCTGGATGTTTTTGGCGTAATACGGTTTGATCGGGTTGATGGGGCTGACCAGGCGTTCGCCCATACCTTGCTGCACGGTATTGAGCAGGTAATCGTAGTCGACCAGATGGGCAAGTGCCTGACGGACCTTTACATCGGCGAGTTTGGGGTTGCGCAGGTTGAACAGCCAGCGGTTGTACTGGAAGGAGAGCCGGGTTTCGAAGTCGTAATTGGCCGCGAGGAAAGAGTCTTTCTGCAAGGCCAGGAACCTGGTCGGGCTCATGGTCAGCACCACGTCGAGGTCGCCGGTGCGGAGCATGTTTTCGAGGATGCCCTCGTCTTTTTGCACTTTGTACACGATTTTGGCGGGGTAAGCAGCCAGTAAGGGGTTAGTTCCCTTGAGTTTGTCGCCCCACCAGTTGGTTTTACGGACCAGTACGGTTTGTTCGTTGCCGATACTTTCGGGGCGGTAGGGGCCGCTGCCGGATATGCCGGAGGGGTCGGTGGTGTATTTGGCCTGCTGGAATTCTTCGGCAAACTTTTTCAAATTTTCGTTGGTTTCCGCGAGGTTTTTCGCCTTTTCCGGATCGAGCATGTCGGTGAGCGGAATATCGGTCAGCCGGTTTTGCGGGTCGTAGTGGTAGGCCGGGAAAATGGGCGTTTGGCACAGGGTTTCGACGGCCAGGATGTAGTATTTGCTGAAATAAACCGTAAACTTCTTGGGGTTGGCCGGATCGACCTCGATGTTCCGGATATCTTCGATGTAGCCGCTGAAATTGTGGAGCGGCAGCAGCGGGTGGAGCTGGATTTTGTAGGTAAATACCAGGTCGTAACCGGTTACGGGCGTGCCGTTGTCCCAGGCTGCTTCGGGCAAAATTTCAAAATCATACGCCAGTGAGCCCTGGTAAGGCCCGTCGGTGATCGTGCGGGCTTTGGGTATGGCTTTACAAATCAGGGGTTTGAGTTCGAACGATTCCGGGTCGAGTGCGCCCAGCGTCTGGAATACCTGCGAGGACACGTAACGCGGGTATGCGGAGGTCGTGATGTAGGGGTTGAGCACGTTGGCCGCGGCGTCGATGCGGATGTTGAGGGTATCGGCGTAGCGGTCGCCCACGTAGCCCGAGGCCTGAGCGGCGTGGCCTACGCAGTTTTTGCAATAGTAAATCAGGAGAGCGGCAGCCAGAACAGCCAGGCCGGTACGCAAATAAAGCCGTCTTGTTTTCATGTGTGCATCATTTTGAGGGTAAAAGTAAGGGATTGTTGAATGGGTAGCTGGTTTTTCACACAAACCGGCTCATCCATTCTTTGCGGGGCAACATGCATTGTTCCTGCCGCCCGAACCAGCGGTAGCGGTTGCGCGCCACCCAGTTGTACACCGCGTCGCGGATGGGGCGCGGTATGATTTTGAAGGCATAAAGTACCGGCCAGAATCCGCCGATCCGCCGCACGACCTCCAGGGCCGCGTCGGAGCGGGTAAATACGCGGTCGCCGTCGATCAGCACCACCGTATCGAAGTCTTCGGCGGCAAAACCGAATTGCCGCAACATCGCCTGGCCGGTGTCGGATTGCAGGGCGGCAAAGCGAAATACGCCGCGGCGGTCGCGCAACAATACCCATTGCACCGCGCCGTTGCAGAGGTTACAGACGCCGTCGAACAGCAGTACCGGAGATTTAACTTGTGATTCCAATCTTTTTAATCTTTTTTGCGTGAGAAAATCCTGGTCCGTTCACCCGCTAACCGATTGTTTTGATCCATGCCTACCGCGCTTACCATCGTTTTTGTCGGTATTACGATATTTTTGTCGCACTACTTTGCCACACTCTTTGCCCGCACGAAGATACCGGATGTGTTGTGGTTGTTTACCATCGGTTTGCTTCTGGGGCCGGTGGGAGGGCTCGTTCGGCCGGAAAATTTTGGGGCGGTAGGGCCGGTTTTTACCACCATCACCCTGGTTTTTATTTTGTTTGAAAGCGGCATCGATCAGCGGCTCGAACCCCTGATCAATTCGCTGAGCGGAACGGCAAAAATCACTACGTACAACTTCATCGGCACCTGTCTGGTTGCCGGCGGCATCGCTTATTTCTACACCGACCTGGGTTTGTTGCGTTCGCTGATGCTGGGCAGCATCGTGGGGGGCACGTCTTCGGCCGTGGTGACAACGCTGGCCCGACAGTTTCCGATGACCGAACGCACGAGAACGATTCTGGTGCTGGAATCAGCATTTTCGGACGTTTTTACCCTGGCTGTGCCGCTGACCCTGCTCACGGCGTACAAGATCGGCAAGGTTGATGTGGCCTTCGTAACGGGCCAGATGATCGCGGCGTTCATCCTGGCGGCCATGCTGGGTATTTCGGGGGCGTTTTTGTGGGGCGTCCTGTTGCGCCGAATGCGTTTGTTGCAAAATACGGTGTTTACCACCCCGGCTTTTGTTTTTATCATCTACGGTTTGGTAGAGTTGCTGAATTATTCGGGACCAATCGCGGCCCTGGCATTCGGGATCACCCTGGGCAACATGGACGTGCTGGGGCCGCCCATCATGCGCAATGTGTTGTCGCGCAAACCCATCTCATTGAACGAGAACGAACGCGCCTTTTTTTCCGAAGCAGTTTTTCTGCTGCGCACCTTTTTCTTTGTCTACATCGGTATTTCCGTGCGGCTCAACGACTGGTGGCCGATGATTCTCGGCGCGGTCATCACCGGCGCCTTGTTTGTGGTTCGTATCCCGATCGTGCGTATATCCATGCCGCGCAGTACGCCCCGAAAAGACGCCGCTTTTGCCTCGGCGATGATCCCGAAAGGTCTCGGCGCGGCGGTGTTGGCCTCTTTGCCGGCCCAGCAGGGAGTACCGGGCGGCGATATGATTCAGTCGGTGGTGTTTTCCATTATCCTTTGCACCACGCTTTTTACCACGGCTTTGACATTTCTGGTAGACAAAACCTGGCTGGCCAACGTTTATATCTGGCTTTTCGGCCTCATGCGCATGGGCCGTAAGTACGCCGAACAACCCTCGGAAAGTGTATCCGAAGAAGAGACCGAGTTGAGTGAGGATATCGTGGAAAGCGAAATTCCCGCCCGCGAACTGGACGAACTCGGCGATGACCCGCCGGAAGAGAAAGACAAACCAGGGTGATTTTGGCGTAAATTTGCGCGTTATCAAAACCCTGTAAGGGTAGGAAACCCTTACAGGGTTGACCGTTATCAGAACGCTATAAGGGTTTCAAACCCTTATAGCGCTGCCGGAACTCGACATGCAAAAACTACGATATACCCTCTGCCTGTTGCTGCTGCCGCTGTTGCTCGCCGCTCAGCAACCGACGGTCGCATCGCCGGCGGATACGGCCGGCAAACTGAGGATCGAAACCTCTCTCTACGGCGAATACTATCAGTTGCGCGGCGGTGGTTTTGGTCAAAAACTCAGCGGCAACGTGCGCCTGCGCCAGGAGAACACCCTGGTCTATTGCGATACCGCCATTCTTTTTGGCGACGACGCCATCCTGCGGGGCAATGTGGTGCTCGAACAGGGCGACTCCGTTCAGGTTTTTGCCGATTCGGTGCTCTATTTCGGCCTCAGCCGCCAAAGCGATCTCTTTGGAAATGTAGTACTCAAAAACGGCCGCCAACGCCTGTTTACCGAAAAACTCCACTACGACCTGGCCAACAAAATCGCGACCTACCACAGCGGCGCCATGATGGACAACGGCAAAAGCCAGCTCAACAGCCGGCACGGCTATTATTACGTCGACCAGCACGAGGCGTTTTTTAAGGGCGACGTGCTCATCACCGATCCCGATGTGACCGTTCGGACCGATACCATGGCGTTCAATACCGAAACCCAGGTGGCGCGTTTCCTGGCGCCCACGCGCATTACCCAGCAAGACAGCAAGGTGTACACCGAAAGCGGTTTTTACGACCTGGAAAATGATTTTGCCGAATTCGACCTCAATCCACAGTATGAACGCGACGGACAGCGGGGCCGCGCCCGCAAAATGCGCTACGACGGCCTCACCAAAGAATACGTGCTCGAAGGCGATGCCTATATCGAAGAGAAGGACAAGGAAGTGAACGCCGACGTGATCCGCTACAACCTCGATACCGAACAAGCCGTACTGCGCGGCAATGCCCACTACCGCGACAGCACCCAGGACATCACAGGGGCTGAAATCCGCTACGATGACCGCAACAAACGTTACCAGTTGCGGGGTCGGGGCCGCATCGTCGATCCGCCCAATATCATCGAGGCCGATTCGCTCGATTTCAACGACCAGCTCGGCGAAGGGATAGCCCTCGGCAGTGTGATCTGGCAGGATACGGCCGCCGATTTTACCGTGCTGGCCTGGCGCATGGATTACAACAAACAGTCGGACTACCTCTACGCCTTCGGCGCCCTGGGGCCCGAGGGGCCCGCCGGCCGGCCGCTGATGAAAACCCTCATCGACCGCGATACGCTCTTTATGTCGGCCGATACGCTGACCTCCTACAAACCCGATTCGGCCAGCGAGGTCAGGCTGCTGCTGGCGTACCACGACGTGCGCATTTTCAAGGACGATTTGCAGGGCGTGTGCGATTCCATGTCGTTCAGTACGGCCGACTCGATTTTCTGGTTTTTTAAAATCCGGCAAATCCCGCTGCTGTGGTCCGATACCTCGCAGTTTTCAGGCGACACGATCAAGATGTTGCTGCGCAATAAAAAACTCGACCGCATCTGGTTGCGGCTCAATGCTTTTGTGATCAATTCGGAGGATGAAATTTATTTCAACCAGATCAAAGGGCGATATACCACGGCGTATTTCCGCGACAATCAGGTGAACAACATGTTTGTGGAAGGCAATGCCGAGGCGGTGTACTATGCGCTCGACGACAAAGGCGCCTACATCGGCGTCAACGAAACCCAGTGCTCCGAAATGCGGCTGCTGTTTGGCGACAACAAGGTGGAAAG
>JAEUUU010000170.1 GCA_016787345.1 Saprospiraceae bacterium
GCTGTTCGCCGGAAGAGAGCAGACTTGATACGGACAGGGTGCGCGTCGCGAAGCCAATCAGCGAAAACTGGATTTTGCCGCCCTGGTCGTCGGGTATTTCAAGAACAAAACGACCATCCGGTCCGGAAACGGTTCCGGTCGGAGTTCCCTGGATACCGATGCTCACATAGGCCAGCGCTTCGCCGTTCGCGCTGTCGAGCACGCGGCCGTTGATGGTTTTTTGGGCAAAAAGAAGGGCTGTGCAGCACAGAAACGCGCCGCAGAAAGAGATGATTTTCATACGAATAAGTTGATTGAATCAGCCAGCAAAAACGAAACGCATCCCGACCATGCAGGCGGCCATGACGGCGCAATAGATACTCAGCCCCATGCGCCATTTTGCAGGCAATTGTTTGATAAAATGAATGATACACAAGATCAACCCGAGCCCCAGCATGCCCAGCGGCACGCGTAATGCAGGACAGTATTCCTGCACGGCGATCATGTCGCCCAGGGGCCGGATGTTGCTCAGCGTGAGGTAACTGGCGGCCTCGGTCAGATTGGCCAGTACAAACACGCTGAGCCACCAGGTCGGCCAAATCCCCATCCGCAAACGGCGCAACAGCACGAATACGGCCAGGGCCAACAACATATTGACCGCGATGCCGCCCATGGATGCCTGAAACGACTGAAAAGCACTCAAGCCGGCAGCGCATTCGGCGTCGAGCGGATCGGGGCTGGCGGCGGCAAAATGCCAGGGCACGTGCAGATCGAGCAGATCGGGTTTGCAGCCAAAATATCGGTACACCAGCGCGTGACCCAATTCGTGCAACCAGATGGTACCATACGTGGCCGAATAAGCCAGCAGCGGAAAAAGAACTTTCAGGTACGGCTTCATGGCAGAAGGGTTAAGCGTGTTATTTCAAGCGGCAAACCCCGGCGGCGTTTCATCCGGATCGTCCAGATGATACTGATCGCGATGGTCGCTGCGCGAAACAGGTTGGCCGCCAGTCCGCCGCCGGCATTGGGACCGGCGTCGAACAGGTTCCACCACAGGTTCATAAAAAAGTGCATGGCCATAGGCATCCAGAGGTTATTGCGCCACTCGATGTACAACCACGCAAACCACAGGCCGCCGAGCGCCGTAACGGCAAAAATCCCGATCGCGCTCCCCGGATCGCCGGCCTGCCAGAGGTGCGCCGAGCCGAACACCAGCGCATTCAGCAAACCCGCCGCCAGAAAACCCCAGCCTGCAAAACGGAACAACTGCCCGAAGACGAAACCCCGAAAAAACAACTCCTCCGAAATAGCGGCCCACAAACAACCCAGCAGAAAACTATTCCAGGTGATCGATACCCTGAAACCGGCCAGCAGGGCATACCCTACCAGCATGGGCAGACAAAAAACGAACGCTGTTTTCAGGGCTTCCAGCGCATCGGCACGCAGGCCCCAGGCGCCGGGCAGTTTGCGCCAGTCGCGGCCATGCAGCCACCAGATCGCCAGGGCAGTGAGCAATAAAGGCGCGATTTCGCGAACCAGTACCAACTCTGTGTAGGAACCGGGCTTGGGCAACTGGCGCGGCCCGAAGTGCAGGATCAGGAAAACCAGAGGCACCAGAATGGAAAAGATTGTTTTGCTCCGCATGTGCTTTCAAGTTTGAAAAACAGTGAATTGAACTGACGGAGGCAAAAGTGCGGCGGCGGGGAATGCGCTGCAAATGAAAGGGGCAAAGCGGCAAAATGCGGGGCAAAATGTCGGCGATCGGGGTAAAATGCAGGATTTCGGGGCGAATGTCAGCGCGGTTTGGCGCTCAGAGTTGTCCGGACATCCGCGATAAAGGCGCGGGAAACGGGCACATTGCCAGCCTCGGGCGCCTTTTCAAAGACCAGGAAATAAGCAGGCGATTTGCCTTCGAGCCGGAGCCGGTGCTCAAAATTGAGCACGTAAGAGCGATGAACCTGCTGAAAAGATTGCTGTTGCTCCTCCAGTTGCTGCACAATCGCCGCCAGCGTCGCGCGCAACATCAGGCGCTGCACCTGGCCGTCTTTCAGCAAAAAAATCTCCACGTAATTGTCGGCCGCGCGCAGGAATAGAATCTCCGGGCGCAGAAGGGTCAGTTTTTCAAATTTGTTTTCGCCCTGAAGCACGATGCCCGGGTCGGCCGCGGGGGGCATGGCGGCGAGTTTTTCAGAAAACTCGGAGGCAACAAGATGGCTTCTGACCTCAAAAAAACGCCAGATGACGAGCAGGGCCAGGGGCAGCAGCGCCGTCGTCAGCGCATAAACCATAAAACTGAAAAAACCGGCCGCCGACAGGCGGCCGCCAATAGCCAGGTGGTGGTAAAAATAACTGGCAATGACAGAAGCCAATACAAACATACCGGTGAGCCCCAGTTCACGGCGAAGGGTCCAGCGGGTTGGCGAAAAATAATCAGGGCGCCAAAGTGCGATGCTCTCCCGAATCACAAAACCCGCGAGCGGCACCAGCAAGCCGTAGCCGGCGAGCACCAGGTATTTCCGTTCGTGCTCAAAAACGTAGGTCCCGAAAGGCTGGAAGACCGCCAAAACGGCAAAAATAGCCAACCCGATCAGGGCGGCCATTCGGTAAAATTCTGTCCGGGTCGGCGGACGTGTTGTCGAGTCGAGCGTTTTGTGGTCGAACACCAGCGAATAAAATTGAATGGCGAAAATAGTCGGCCCTGCATTCGAATAAAAACGGAATCGGCAATTTTCCGTCCGTCGGGACGGATCGGCAAGTTTGTCGCCTGCTTTGGTGAAATCCTCTACATTAGCCGCCAGCAAAGTTTTTGACCCGTATTGTTGTACACAAATCGAATCGATGCAAAAAGACTGGACCGACATTTGGGACGAACGTTACAGCATGAGCGAGTATGCTTATGGCGAATCCCCTAACGACTATTTAAAAGAGCAATTGTCCCGATTGATACCCGGAAGAATACTATTCCCGGCAGAGGGCGAAGGCCGGAATGCCGTATTTGCAGCCACGCAAGGATGGCAGGCAAGCGCTTACGACATCAGTTCGGAGGGGCGAAAAAAAGCCATGCAACTCGCCCGAAAAAAAGAAGTGACAATCGATTACCGGGTTGGCGAATTAAACGCACTGGATTTTGAGCCGGAAGCATTCGATGCCATCGCGTTGATCTATGCTCACTTCCCGGCCGCGTTGAAATCCGGGACGCTTACATCGCTCGACCAGTATTTACGTCCGGGAGGTGTCGTTATTTTTGAAGCTTTCAGCAAAAACCACCTGTCATATCTGCAGAAAAATGAAAAGGTGGGCGGTCCCAAGGACGTCAATATGTTGTATTCAACGGAAGAGATCAAAGCATGCTACCCCGATTATGAAGTAATTGAATTGCAGGAAACGGAAATTGAACTTCGTGAAGGTCTTTTTCACAACGGACTCGGCTCTGTGATCCGGTTTGTCGGACGCAAACCGTTGTAACCGAATCCAACATTGCATAAAACACCATAGTGATATCATGATTTTTGCCGCAATTTTCATGGGCCTTATCGAGATCGGGGCTGGTTTTTTGGTCAGATACTACCCCAACCTGATTGCCGGCTACAATACCATGCCGCCGGAGCGCAAAAAAAACGTCGACATCGAAGGGCTATCCCGTTTTATGAGAAATTGTCTGGTGACAATGGGGCTGGCAACGATCATCACGCCCGGTTTACTGGCGGCATTCGGGCTTTACAATATGACAAAACTATTTATCGTGCTCCCCACTTTGGCAGGAACTGTCTACATACTCATCGGGGCGCAGAAATACGATCATAATTAGAGCATGCAGACCATAGCATTCGACCATTTCCCCTTGCGAACCTTCGACAAAATCCGCTATTCCGATACCGACCGGCAGGGGCACGTGAACAACGCCGTTTTTTCTACCTACCTGGAAACCGGCCGGGTGGAACTGTTGTACAAAGCCGAGCTCGCCTTGTTGTCAACATCGGCCAGTTTCGTTATCGCGGCCCTGAACCTGAATTTTATAAAGGAAATTTTGTGGCCCGGGCAGGTAGACATAGGCACCGGCATCCTGAAAATCGGGACCAGTTCCATCAAAATTTACCAGCAGCTTTTTCAAAACGGCCACTGCGTCGCCAGCGCGGAGACGGTGATTGTACAAGTCGATAACAGCAGCGGGCAAAGTTTGCCCTTGTCGGAGGAGGCAAAAGCACAGTTGAGCAAATGGTTGCTGGATTAGAGTAGCGTCTACCTGCCCGTCTCCAGCCTGTACCCTACCCCATGCACCGCCACGATCGCCACGGAAGGGTCGGGCGCCAGTTTTTTCCGAAGCCGCGACACGAACATGTCCACGCTGCGGCCTACGAGCACGCCTTCGTCGGCCCACACCTGCCGGATGATTTCTTCGCGTTCGAGCAGGCGGTCGGTATGACTGGCCAAGAGGCGAAGCAATTTTGCCTCCCGGAAAGTGAGCTGCTGGCGATGGCCGCCGCATTCGAGCACCTGGTTGCTTACGTCGAGGCGCGACTGACCGAAGACCAGCCAGTCCGGTTCGGCGGCCTCGGGCATGGTTTCGACAGGGCCGGCGTATCTCTTGCGTCGTACCAACCAGTACAGCAACAAGCCGCTCAAAGCCAACAGCGCGAGCCCGATTTTCACTGCCAGTGCGTTGCCTGTAGCCGGCTCGACGAAACGCAGTTCGATGTAATGGCAGCCTTCGGGCGCCGCACGGCCGCCGCAAGGCACAAACCCATCTTCGTTTTCCAAAAAATCCAGCTGATGGTAACCCAGGTCGATGACGGCATCTTCACAACGCCGAACGGCCACTTCGTAGCTTTCCCGGACGCCGTACTGGTCGAGCGAGGCTTGCAGAATAGCCGGTAACTGTTCGTAGGAAAAAGGCTTTTCCAGTTGTACTTGCCAGACGTTCGCCGCGGTCTGCTCAATCGCCGGAATACGGCTGGTACTGTCGCCCGACAGGCGCAGCAGCCCGTCGGCTGTTCGGCGCAGGGCGAGGTTGACGCGTTCCGAGGTTTGCCGGGGGCTGCTTTCCGGTGATGGCGAAATGAGCCACGCCATCACCGGAAGCGCCAATAAAACAGGCCAGTATTTGATCCAACGAACCATAAACATGCTGAAACCAGGTTTTTTCAGCAACCAAAGATCAGCAGTGCAAAGATGGCTTTTTCTGTAACGGCGATCTGATAAATTGAACCTTTGTTTGCGGGCGCCGGGCGAATTTGGTCCCAGGTCTTGCCTTGATCGGCCGAGCGGTAAACACCTTTTTCCGAGCACGCAAACAGATGATTACCTGCTTGTACCAGCGAATAAATACTGTTCAACTCGGAAGGCAGCGAAGCTGTCCGGTTTTGCCAGTTGGTCCCCTGATCGGAAGAGAAGTAATAGCCGTTTATCCGCCCGCCGCTTTCTGCCTGAGGTGTCCGGTTCTGCGTGCTGTCGGAGGAGAAGTCGTGGTCGTTTGTCCGTCCGCCGTTTTCATCCATCTTGCCTTCCACCAGCGCGGCAATACCGCCGTCGACGACCCGGACAGAAATGACGTCGTTGTTGGTCGGCAGGACCATTTGCCAGGTTTCACCGCCGTCGGCAGACTGTAAGATTCCCTTGTTGCTGCCGGCAATCAGCATATTTCCGGCTTCTACAATGTTCCGTACAATGCATTTTTCATAGACTTTTTTCCAGTTGTTGCCGCCGTCGTTTGAGCGAAAAATACCGGTTCCGCCGCCCACGAGGAGTACGGCGTCGCGGGTTTCCAGCACGGTTTGGACCGTCGGTTCATCCAGGGTGGCACTCTTTGACATCCAGAGGCTGGTGCCGGGCCAGTTTTGTGAAAATCCGTGCCAGCCGGTTACGATATAGGGGCCGGCTGCGCCCGGGAAAATACCGGTGACCCGGTCATCCAGCAGAAACTCTTTTTCCCATATCGGAAAAACGGCCCCGGCGCCGCGGAACAAACCGCCATCGCCTCCAAGAAGGACCTCGTCGCCACTGATCATCAGGGAAACGGGAGCGGCGCCTTCGGGCAATCCCGCACTGATATCCCGCCAGGTATTGCCGGCGTCGACAGATTGATAAATGATATCGGCGGCCAGATAACCCGGTGAATCGAGTAGGCTATGTTCCGGATCGGTGTTGATGGAGGCAAAACTCAGTTTTTGATCGGGCAACTGCCGACAGGCAAAAAACGATTCAAAAAAGATCAGCAAGGCGAGCAATTGAAACTGCATGAGGAGATTCTGTTTGGTGAAACAATGCGACAAAAGTGCAGGCAACGGGAGAACGTTTCGGAACTTGGGGTGTAAAAGGATGTAACGGATTTGTAAAAGTTAGTCAATTACGTCGAAAAGGCCTTTTTCATGCCAAAGATCCTCTTGATACTCGCTTTAATACTCCCCCAGGGATTGCTGCAAGCCCAAACAGATTCCATACCCATGCTGGACAGCTTGATCAGGCTTCGCATGAACGAGTATAAAATCCAGGGGCTTTCGATCGGTATCGTTAAGAACGGGCAGGTTTATTACACAAATGGATACGGCTACACCGATTTGGACGAGAAAAACCTGGTAACTGGAAACACTCGATTCGCCATTGCCTCCTTGACCAAGTTGTTCACCATAACAGCAATAATGCAATGGGTTGAAAAAGGCGACTTGAAACTGGAGGGACGTCTGGTCGATTATTTGCCGGATTTTAAAATGAGAGACGACCGATACCGCGACATTACCCTGTTTCAATTGGCCACTCACTCTTCGGGTTTACCCTGGGATCACAAGCTAAAAAATTCGCCCGACGACAGTACCGCCCTGCGCCTGTTATTCTACTCGCTACGACAAAACAAACTGAATTACAAGCCGGGTAGCAAATTCAGTCGACATACCTACAGCAATACCGGTTACGATTTACTGGGGTATCTGGTGCAGCAAAAAGCCGGCGTCCCTTTTGAACGATATCTTGAGCAGAACGTCTTTCAACCCTCAGGAATGTCGGCATCCACTTTTGACAGGCATGCTATTCCCGAGGGCCAGTTGGCAATGCCCATGAAAATTAAAGGCACTTCATCCAAAATCCGGGGCTACAACAAATTTAAGATAATACCGCACGATCAATACTCCTCTCTGACTCTCGAAGGATATTCGAATTACCGATGGGGACAAAGAGAGCACAATCCCGACGGCTATTTGTATTCAACTGCAAACGACCTGTCGTTGTGGATGAAACACCTGCTCGACATTTATCATCAACGCGATATGAATGGCCAACCTGTGCTGTCCCGTCCGACGCTCGAGGAGATGTGGAAGCCCAAATTAAA
The DNA here is from genome assembly GCA_016787345.1 of Saprospiraceae bacterium. GTDB lineage: Bacteria > Bacteroidota > Bacteroidia > Chitinophagales > Saprospiraceae > M3007. Next base: position 7,298 of record JAEUUU010000170.1, read on the forward strand.
GATCGAGCCCTCCGGAATGTCAGTCGGCTTGGGATGGTGGCAGAACAAATCGCCGTATGGCCAGTTTGTTTTTCACGTAGGCAACGACCCCGGCTATTGCGCCATATTGTTGATGTATCCCAGACAGGATTTTGGATTGGTCATCCTGACCAATGCCCGCTATTCCGCTCGTTATATCTGGAACACCCTGCCCTTTGAAATATACGCTATCATTGTGGGCGATTCGCGCTATTGAATCGACCGACCTATGCGACTTTTTGCCTTCCTCCTGGCCGTCTTGTTTTATGTGCCCACCCTGACGGCCCAAAACGCCGAATCAGCGCACCCGCTCAACATCGGTGAAATCCGAACGCTGCACTCCGGCATCCTCAAAGAAGACCGCACGTTGAACATTTACCTGCCCGCAAGCTACGAAGCGGGCAAAAGCTATCCCGTCATTTATCTGCTCGACGGCAGCATCGACGAGGATTTTATTCACATCACCGGCCTGGTGCAGTTTTTCAATCTCATGTTCGGGATGCCCGATTGTATCGTCGTCGGCATTGCAAATGTGGATCGCAAACGCGATTTCACGTTCCAAACCGACCTGAAAGAACTACGGGAAAAATACCCCACGACCGGGCATTCCGAGGCATTCATCCGTTTTGTCGCCGAAGAACTTCAGCCCTATATCGAAAAGACGTACAAGACCGACGGTACCCGCTACCTCATCGGCCAGTCGCTGGGCGGCCTGCTGGCATCGGAGATTCTGCTCAAGCGTCCCGAACTGTTCACGCATTATCTGATCGTCAGTCCGAGCCTGTGGTGGGACGATGAAAGTTTGCTAAAACAGGCGCCTGCACTGCTGCAAAAACACGGCGACCAACCGCTGTATGTGTATATCTCAGTGGGTAAAAAAGAAGACAAGATTATGCGAAGGGAAGCGACGGCATTGCGCGATGCTCTGCGCAAATCGGGTCGCCCAAACCTGAGTCTCGACTTTTGGGAAATGCCCGACGACAACCATGCCACCATCCTGCACGGGGCGATCTACGAAGCGTTCAAACGACTGTTTCCGTACAAGGACTAATCGCCGGGAACCAATCTTTTTTCAGCCGGGTTTTGCAACGCAACCATTCGGCTTTCAAAATTTGATACAACCATGTCTCTTCCCGCTCATCTCGCCAAACACCTCCGCGACGTTTATTTCGGCGGCAACTGGAGTACGTCCAGTTACAAAGAACACCTCAGCGGACTCAGCTGGCGGCAAGCCACGACTCAGGTGCACGGATTCAACACCATTGCGACACTGGCCTATCACACGCACTATTACGTCGTTGCCGTCAGCGGGGTGTTGAAAGGCGGTCCTTTGGATGCCAAAGACAAATTCAGTTTCGATCACCCGCCCATCGCCTCGCAGGCCGATTGGGACCAATTCCTGGAAAAGGTCTGGTCTGCTGCAGAAAACTTTGCCGCACTGATCGAGCAGCTCCCGGAAACACAGATCTGGGCGGATTTTATCGATTCCAAATACGGCAACTACTACCGCAATCTGCAGGGTATCATCGAGCATTTACACTATCATTTGGGACAGATCGTGTTGATCAGGAAACTCATTCTACAGGCGCAGCACGATTAATTTTTGCCCAATCATCCTGACATGATGCACGAACTTACACAGCTATTCAATCCGCTTTCCTACCTCCATCTGTTCAAGGAGATTATTCGTTCGCTGGTACACCCCACACTTCAGGAGGAAAAACCGCTGCGATTTCCGTTCCTGCGTGTCGTTATCATGGTGTTTCTGATCTCCCTGGTTTTTAAGGTCGTTGCATTATTCATCAATCTGTGGGCCGAAAACCAGTTCGGATTCGATCACGAAACACCGGGACCGGAACGCTCGATATGGCTCACGCTGTTGTTTGTCGGCTTCGCAGGGCCCATAGTGGAGGAACTGATTTTCCGATTGCCTATGCGCCTCAATGCCCGAAACCTCTCCATTGCACTCGCACTCGGCGCTGTTTTTTTCCTCTTTGGAAAATGGATCAATCAGCAAATGGAACATTGGGCGAGCGATACTGACCTCAGATCGATCCTGCAATTTTTGGTAAAAATGTCGAGTGCAGCCGTCCTGGCATTTTTACTCAGCCTGATATTGCGCGGGTTGGATCCGATTCTCGTTGCCTTCGGCAAAGCAAGGTTCCCATGGGTTTTTTATCTTTTAACTGTTGTGTTCGGGTTTGCGCATGTTTCCAATTTTCAATTCAGCGAGCACAACCTCTTGTATATTGTCCCCCTGACTTTGCCACAAATTATCGGAGGCCTTTTTTTGGGTTATACCAGGTATACGTTTGGATTAAAGTATGCTGTTTTGCAGCACTCCTGTGGAAATTTACTGACTTTATTACCTGCTCTTTTAATCAATTGAGGCAAGCACCGATTTCAGATCGATAATTTTTCAATCAACCCCGGTTTTTACGCCATGCGCCTTTCCCCACTTCAAGCCACCCTGCTGGCTTCCGGCCTGATGATCCTCGTCTCGGCAGTTCTCCCGACACAATTCAAACACTGGTTTGTGGAAGACAGCGGCAATTTCCGGATGCTGACCGGCATTGGTCCCCTGCTGGCGATCGGTTTGTTGCTGCGTTTCAGGGTGCTCGTGCTGTCTGCCATTATGTACGGGTTTGGGGCGGTCTTCTGCGCCTATCTGGCCATCACTGCAGATTCTGCGTTTCAGCCCGGATTTATATTGATGAGCGTTTTGCAGGGCATCCTGCTGGTGTTGCTTTTCTCCACCCCGGTCAGGGCATACCTCGATCGCGGTAGCGCAGCGCTCGACTCCTGACGCGCCGACCCTGGACTACCCGGCGATTTTGTTATATTTGCTTCTCAGACACACCTTGGGAGCCTGATTTTTTCACCCATTAACAACATCGCTATGAAAACTTTCACTCCCCTCCTCATCGTTTTTGCGTTCCTGACCGGCCCGCTCAACGCCCAATCGCTCAGCGGCGACTGGTACGGCATTCTTGAAGTGCCGGAAATGGCGGCAGAAGTCACTTTGAAAATCGATTATCAGGACGGTGCGTACAATGGCGTGTTTGTCATCGTGTTGCAGGGGGCTTCCTTGCCTGTTCAGGAATTACAGGTGAATGAACAGAAACTGACGTTCAAAATCAAGCAGTATGAAATTCAGTACGACGGAGTCATTGAGGCCGGCAACCGAAGCATTACAGGCACGTACAGCCAGGGAAACAATAAATTTCCGCTTAATTTTTACAGGGAAAAACCCGAATCGCCCTTTGGCAGCGCGGAATGGGTAAAAGCCCGGTACACCAAAACCGAAGTGTACGTCCCCATGCGCGACGGTACGCGGCTGTTTACCTCAATTTACACCCCCAAAGACAACAGTCGTAACTATCCGATCCTGATGAACCGCACGCCGTACAACGTCGAACCCGGCGGTGAGGAGGGCACCAGTTTTATGTTTTTGTCGATGCCGCATTTGCTGCCCGACGGGTATATCCTGGTGACACAGGATGTGCGCGGCCGGTTTATGAGCGAGGGTGTATTTGAAGACGTACGGCCCTACAACCCGAACAAAAAAGCAGGGGAAACCGACGACAACAGCGACACCTACGATACCATCGACTGGCTGATCAAAAACGTACCCGGCAACAATGGCCGCGTCGGCATCTTCGGCGTGTCGTACGACGGGTTTTACTCCACCATGGCGCTCCCGAACGCCCACCCGGCCTTAAAAGCCGCTTCTCCGCAGGCGCCGGTGTGCAACTGGTTTTTGGGCGACGATTGGCACCACAACGGCGCTTTTTTCCTGATGGATGCCTTTAACTTTTATTCCAGCATCGGCCGGCCGCGCCCGGCGCCCACCCGGGTTTGGCCTTCCAGTTTTGAATATCCCAATCAGGACAACTATCAATTTTTCCTCGATCTGGGCCCGATTGGCAATGTCAAAACGCGCTATTTCGGCGATACGATCCAGTTCTGGCCCGAATTGATGAGCCATCCGAACTACGACGAATTCTGGAAATCACGCGATCCGCGGCCCCATTTGCGCAACCTGCACACCGCCGTGCTGACCGTTGGCGGCTGGTTCGACGCCGAAGATTGCTGGGGCGCCCTGCACACCTATCGGGCGATTGAAGAACAAAATCCGGGCGCCTTGTCCAACCGCATCATTATGGGCCCCTGGGCGCACGGGCAATGGTCGGGCGGTGATGCCCCCAAAATGGGCAATATCCACTGGGGCTTCAATACCGTTGAACATTACAGGGAGGTGGAGCGCAATTTCTTTTACCAATACCTGCACGGCGACGGCGTCTCCACGCAGCCGGAAGCCGATATTTTCATCACCGGAAGTAATGAGTGGCGCAGTTTCGCAACCTGGCCGCCAGTCAATACCGAGTCGAAAACACTCTATTTCCAGCCTGCTGGCGGGCTCTCCTTCTCTGCGCCATTGGCCAGGGATAGTTACGACGAATACGTGGCCGACCCGATGAAACCCGTGCCTTATACCGAAGACGTGCACCTCGTACGCACCCGGGCGTATATGACCGACGACCAGCGTTTTGCCGCGCGCCGGCCCGACGTGATGGTGTATCAAACCGAACCACTAGGCGACGACGTCACCCTGACCGGCCCCTTGTCGGCTTCCCTGTTTGTCAGCACGACCGGCACCGATGCCGACTTTGTGGTCAAACTGATCGACGTATTTCCGGATACCGTCACCAGCTACCCGCCCAACGACAAAAAAGTACCCATGGCCGGCTATCAAATGCTGGTGCGCGGCGAAGTGATGCGCGGCAGGTTCCGCGAAAGTTTTGAGGCGCCCAAAGCCTTTCAGCCCGGCAAGGTGGAGGAAGTCAGCTTCGACATCCCCGATGTTGCCCACACCTTCAAGCGTGGTCACCGCATTATGATTCAGGTGCAAAACTCCTGGTTCCCGCTGGTAGACCGCAATCCGCAGAAGTTTGTCAATATTTACCAATGCACGGCGTCCGATTTTCAAAAAGCAACGCACCGGGTGTATCACGACGCCAAAAGGCCTTCGCACGTAAAAGTGCTGGTGTTGGGCAAAAAATAAGGGACAACCAGGCTGTTTGACGCACTTATAAATCTGCACAACATCAATCATTCCGGACCTTCAGGATGGTTGATGTTGTGTTTTATAGTCTTTGAGAATGACTGCCAAAGCGCCTAAAAACACCAGGTTTTTCACGATATACTGACCGACGATGGTAAATGCATACGGCGCTTGTGAAAACGAAACTTCCGGGAAAAAGAATAGGGGCAGGAATGTAAACAACATGTGCACCACAGCTGCAAGCGCAGTAAACCGAACAAATCGGCCGCTGATAAACAGTAATCCGATAGCCACTTCCCAGATCGCCAGTAACGCCAGATTGACCTCATCGGGAATCAGTCCGAAGGTGATGACACGAATCGTGTCTTTGGCCAGATGTTCGGCCGGGCTGAGCCCGTGAAAGAACTTGAGCGCTCCAAACCAGAGATAATTGATCCCAATGGCCCAGCGAAGAATTTTGATCGTGTTGGCGTAAATCAGGGCAGACAAGCCGGAAAGCAGTGACATACTTTTCATGAATTTGACGATAAAAAGAAGGTAGGCTTTCGCGGCAGCGGGCCAAAAGTAGATGCCCTTTGGCCGGCCTCCCATCATTTTCGTCAGGCCACACGATGAGAAATATCAAATTTTGCCCCCTCCGTTTGTAAGAAAATCGCGACGCTTGCGAACAATGAAGCAAATGACCGCCCGACATCCATGGAAGAAATATTCCTCCGGCAAATCGAACAACACAAAGCGCTGATCTTCAAAGTCTGCCACACCTTTCGTGGCGCCGATGCCGAATCGCAGCGCGATCTGTTCCAGGACATCGTGGCGGATCGGCGGATTGCTGCTGGGCTATACTAAGATTAATATGGGGTTGAAATACGCCATTATTCAGCAGTCCGTCTGGAATTTTGTAGCCTTGATACCTGTCCTGACGGGAGCCGTTTCCTAGCCCTTGTTTCAGGTCAATTTTCTTCGCCATCGGGTGCTCGCATTTGAATTGCCGACCCAACAAACCAGCCATTGTCTGTGCAAACTGGTGCTGGTAAAACTGGCTTCGGCTTTTCATCTCGCCGCCTGCGGAAACGCCTGGGGCAATAAGGGCGAACCAGATCTGCGAAGCATCGCGAATGTCGCTGCCGTGACTTGTCCACTGGCTTTTCACTATGTCGCCTCGGCCGTGATCGGTCGTGATGAACTGGGCTGTTTTGTCGCGATACTGCGGATCGGACTGCAGCCAGGCCCAAAGTTCGGCGATCCATTCATCGTTCTTAGCCCCCCAAATTTTGTCAGTATTTATGAAAAAACGCGTGCAACTCACCCTTTTCGTCGATCCACAAAATGCCGTGGCGCTCGAACGCGTTATCGGCAACCTGAATCATTTGCAGGGCGCCCGATGCGTGTACAGTTCGGGCCGCCGACCCGGTTTCCCGAGGGAAAGGGCTCCTGCTGCCAGCCATCGGCGCCAATGAAGCCTTTCAGGCGTTGAGGGTGCGTGTGCTGAAAGGCGTAGTGGAAGCGCCTCGGCGCCACGAGGCGCATATTACCCTGATGCCCCCCGCAATTCGACCTGTACGGATGCGATTTTTGATGAAATTAAAGCCCTCGATTTACCCCGGGAACTTGTATTCGGCAGGATATACCTGATCGAGCAGAAAGGCGAGCACGTCTGGAAAGTATTGCAGGAAGTCGAACTGGACGATACAGGCGCTTAAAATCGTCGCTGATCTTTTCATCTTTGCCGGGCGCTCCCACACCACAACCATGCTTTTGACCCGTTTTTCCCGCCTTTTTTTGCCCAAAAATGCCGTTCCCGTTTGGGGCCTCGCGCTGTTGATGTCGGTCACGGGCGCCATCGCGCAGACCCAACAGCCTTTCGGTCTGAACCGGCAAATGATGTACGAGGATTTCGATACCCTGGTCGCCACCCTGCACCGTGTATCTCCCCACATTGCCGTAAAAAAAGACCTCTGGGGCTACGATGCATTCAGGGAAATCGGCCAACTGCGCCAACAGATCGACACCATTTCGAGCGACGATGCTTTCGTATTGCTGATCAACCGCGCCCTGACCGCTACCCAGGATCTGCACACCAGCCTGATGCAGGAACTGCCGGCAAGTTACCAGGACAAAGCCGCCGTCTGCAACCTGTACCTGCCCCTCGCCTACATCGATGGACATTACTTCCTGACCCGCTCCTTCGTGCAAGGCCCTGACACCCTGTGTGCCGGCGCCGAAATCATCCGCATCGAAAACCTGCGGCCGGATGACTATTGCAGGCGGCACCTGTGTGATATGTATTGCCGCTACGATGCCCGCCGCAAGGCATTTTACAACACTGAACTCACTTCGTCTTCGGAGGTCGTCCAGTCAGGGAAAATCTCGCTCCGTTTTGCCGGCCGGCCGAAGCGAACGCTGACGCTCGACACCCGGCAGGAGCTTCGTTTCCTTTACCCTTCTCAGGATACCCTGCGCGGCGTAACGGTACAATTCTGGCAGGCGTCGGGCACCTTGTACATCAAGTGTCTGCGGATGGACACCAAATTTATCCCTGTTTTGCAGCGAAAAATTGCCGCATACCGGTCGGCCCCGCTGCAAAGGATCATCCTTGATTTCAGAAACAACTCAGGGGGCAACGACGTGGTCTGGCAGGCTATTTATGCCGCCATTTTGCCCAAAAGTTATAGTTATCCGCTGCAAATCGACGGATATTATCCTTCTTTCGCCCCGCCGGAATACCTGGGCGATCACGAACTCTTTTTATCCGAACTTCACCCCGACACCAGCGCTTTGCTGGCCAAATACGGATTTTACCGGTATACCGACGAGACGCAACAGATCATACCGACCGACACCAGCCTGGCGTTCCGTGGCCCTGTTTATGTGATCGGCGACGATATTTATTCCTCCGCCGGCAGCGCTTTTGTCGTGGCCAATGCCGACCCGGCCGACAACATTCACTCCATCGGTCGGAAATCCGACCTGTTTCTGGGTGTCGGGTATTCACCGGTTGTATTCCAGTTGCCCCATTCCGGCATCTCCTATCGCATTGCGCCGAGTATCGAGGTGACCCAGGCGAAGACGCTCGGCGATTTGTTGCACGACCGCTATGAAACCGAAATACCGCTCACGCTGGAAGAAGTGCTGACCAGGGCAAACTACAGGGGCAATACCTACGGCGCGCATTTTCTCCAGAACTTCGATCCATTGATCAAGGCAGCGTTGAACGATCTGCGCCAGTAAAGCCTGTTGTTGCTTGATGAGAAATATCAAATTTTCCCCCTTCCGTTTGTAAGAAAATCGCGACGCTTGCGAACAATGAAGCAAATGACCGCCCGACATCCATGGAAGAAGCATTCCTCCGGCAAATCGAACAACACAAAGCCCTGATTTTCAAAGTCTGCCACACCTTTCGTGGCGCCGATGCCGAAGCGCAGCGCGATCTATTCCAGGACATCGTGGCGGAATTGTGGCGCGCCTTTCCGAGATTCAACGGCGCCGTCAAATGGACGACCTGGGCCTACCGCATCGCCCTGAACGTGGCCATTACCCAACAGCGCCGCAAGAAAATCGCAACCGTAGAATGGTCGGACGTCGCGGCAAGCGCCATGCCACACCCTGCCGAAACCGACGAGCAACTCGCGGCGCTTTACCAGGCCATTGCAAGGCTGAACGAAGCGGAAAAAGCCCTGATCCTGCTCTACCTCGACGACCTCTCGTATGCCGACATCGCCGACATCACCGGGCTGACCGAAAACCACATCGGCGTTAAGATCAATCGCATTAAAAACAAACTAAAATCACTGCTTTTACATGGAAAACAATAAGGAACTCCCCGACCTGGACCATCTGAAAGCAGCCTGGAACCAGGACCTTCTACGGCAGAGCGACTCGGCCGAATTTATCAACCGTCAAAATCTGTTAGCCATGATGCAGCAACGCACCCATTCTGCCATCTCGCGTTTGAAACGCAACCTGATGATCGAGATCGTCAGTACAGCCTTTATGCTGGCCGCTTTGTTCGGCTACACACTTTGGGTCGCCCGGCCCGTTCCGTGGTATGCCTGGCTGGCGATTATTCTGATCACCTTCACCGGTCATGTTGTGCTTTACCAGTCGCTGCGCCGGCAGGATCGGATGCTGGAATCAAAACTCATTGAAGCACTGGAGACCAGTATTCGCCATACCGGCCGCTTTGTCCGCGCTGGCAAACAAATGGCCTGGATCGTTGCAATAATCATCTTGTTGGCCATGGGTAATCAAATTTTGGCAATGGAAGAAAAAGGGCAGAACGTAGGGCAGGATTTGTTCCTGACCGCTTTGGCTGCGTTTACAGCATATTTTCTGGTCAACTTCTATGTGGAAAATTTGTACGGCAAGTACTATAAAAATCTGCTGGCTTGCCGCGAGGAATTGAACCAGGAATGAGCGCCCGATCGCGATTTTAAAAAAACCTTTTTAAAAAAATGGGGCAGCCGGGTCACAATGCCATCTTTGTATGGATATACCGACAAAACAACGCAGGCACACCATGGAAAAAGTATTCAGGATATTCGTCGAAATCCTATTCGGATTACAAATCGCGGCTGCCCCCACCGCCATCGGTATCATTCTGGGCTTTCTGATTTACCTCAAATTCCCAACAGATGGCGGCATGTTCATGGCGGTCGGCTTCGCCCTCATCGGACTGTTTGTCGGGATCGTTTGGGCGGTAAGAACTACCCTGACACAAGGCTCCGCCAACTTCATGTCGCGCATCAATGCGACACCGGAACTGGACCATAAAGACCCGCCGCAAGACGAAAACCAGCATAAAGGCTGATTCGACATCCGGGCTGCGTATCTTGGCTGGAAGCTTCGAATCATCATGAATACCCCACTCGTATTTCTGCTCGGCGGGTATGGCGGCGCCGGCCAACCTATTGCCCACCTTTTACTGGAACATACTGATAGTCAACTGGTTATTGCCGGACGGAATACCGACCGCGCCGCGGGTTTTGCCGACCAACTGAACCGGGAATTTCCGGGCGGGCGGGTTTCCGCGCGCGCCGTCGATGCCGCCGACCCGATTGCCCTGCAAAATGCCTTGTCGGGCGTCGGTTTGCTGCTCGTTTGTGCGCCGCTTACTCTTCTGGCAGAGCAGATCGCCCGATCGGCGCTGGCTGCCGGGGTCGATTACCTCGACATTTATTACCCACAGCGCGTTGTGCCCGTTATGCAGGCGCTTGCACCCGAAATCGAAGCATCGGGGCGCTGTTTTATTTATCAGGCCGGCTTTCATCCGGGTTTACTGGCAGCGCTGGTTCGCCGGATAGCCCCCCGGTTTGAGCGGCTCGACAGTGTACGCATCGGTCTGGCCATGAACGAAACCCATATCGGTTCGGCAGATTCGGCCCGCGAAATCGTGGAAGGAATCGCCGACTACGAGGCTTTTGTGTTTGAAAAAGAACGTTGGAAAAATGCCGGCACTGCCGATATGCAAACCCTCGACTTTGGCCCCGGATTTGGTCGGCGCGCCTGTTTCCCCTTGTGGTTTGAAGAACTGCGAAATTTGCCGAAACAATTCGGTATCAAACAGTTGGGAACCTATGTCGCGGGCTTTAACTGGTTTGTCGACTACCTGGTTACGCCTTTGGGCATGTTGCTGTTTTGGCTAAAAAAAGGGCTTGGACTTTCATTACTCACCCGGCTGATGCTTTGGGGCGCCAAACGTTTTTCAAAACCGCCGTACGGCGTACAGATGCTATTGCTGGCAGAAGGCGAGCAGGATGGGCGCCCGAAAACCCTGCGCCTGAGTCTGCGGCATTCGGATGCTTATTACTTCACCGCCGCGGCCACGCTGGTTTGTTTGTTGCAGTACCTTGACGGGAGTATCCGTCGGCCGGGTTTGCACATGATGGGCTGGGTGATCGATCCGGAGCGCGGTTTGAATGACCTTGAAAAACTGGGAATACACGTGGAAATGCCCTGACAAGTCACTCAAAAACACGTATCAGATTCGTCTGAGTGCTCTGCTGCCTGAACTCCGAAGGCGTCTGACCGGTCAGGCGTTTGAACAGTTTGTTGAAATAGGTCACGTTGTTGAAACCGCTGGCATAGCACACGTCGGTGATGCTGCGCGAAGGGTTGCGGAGCAGTGTTTGGGCGAATTTGATACGTTCGGCATTGATAAAATCGACCGGCGAGATACCCAGTTCGTTTTTAAAACAGCGGAAAAAGTGCGTCTGGCTCATGCAAGCCTTTTTGCTCAGCAGGTCGATATTGAGCGGTTCGTGCAAATGTTCACGGATAAATTTGACGACAAAGGCGAGTCTGGAATCGGAATGAGCGGTACTGGCCGGGTCGAGCAGCAAATGGCGCGCCTCCGTCTGCATCAGGCGGATAATCAGCTCCTTGAGCATAAAATCGGCGAACAGGTCCTTGGCCGGGTGATTTTCGGTAAACAGAAAGATCATGCGGCCGATGATCTGGCTGACGGCGATATCGTTGGTAAAGTGGAAGTTGTAGTCGGTAAACCGCCATTCTCGGTTATCGTCGGCGCGGGGAGAGGTTTCGTTGAGAAAATCCACGGCTCCGTTGATCTTGTCGTGGTCGAGCGTCAGGGCCAGGCATTGGGTCGGGTTGTCGGTGGTGGCTTCGGGGAAATCGATGCGCATCAGTTCGCCCGGCGGCAGCACGACCGATTCGCCGGGAAAAAAGTCAAAACTGTTTTCGCGCAGGTGCATCACTTTTTTGCCGCGCAGCATGCTGGCCAGCACGGTATGGTTGAACGAGAGTTCTACCTGCCGGGCCAGCAACTGGGTTTCGTACACGTTCAATTCGGCAGATTGAAGGGTGTAAACCGTCCTGTTTTCGACCAGAGATTCCAGTCGGCGCCGCTCGAAGTGGGTGCTGGGTAGTTGCATGAGTTTTAAAAAGAAAATTTTGCCGTGTCCGCTTTTGCAGAACAAAATCAACTGACCAAACAAAGATACCGTACAGAATTCAATTTGATCGAAACGTCGCCACAATATGACAGGATCGTGCAAGCATTTGGAAGAATCGTTCAAGCCGGCGCCCAGGCCTGCCAATAATTTTGCCCTGTCAATTATCCGCACACTTTTATTCCGGGTTTGGCAAAAACTTGAACAATCATTTTACCATCAAATTCGAATCAAATCATGGCAGACGTTATTACCGATTCCAACGCAGTACTTGCGCCACCCCGTTTTAAAGCCCATTACGACAATTTTATCGGCGGCAAATGGATAGCCCCCGTGCGCGGCGAATACTTCGAAAACATCTCTCCGGTCGACGGACAGGTATTTACCAAAATTGCCCGCTCCACTGCCGAAGACGTAGAGTTGGCGCTCGACGCGGCCCATGCCGCCGCGCCCGCCTGGAACCACAGCTCCGCCACCGAACGCAGCAACATCCTGCTCAAAATCGCCGACGTGATGGAGCAAAACCTCGAAGTGCTGGCCCGCACGGAGACCTGGGACAACGGCAAACCCCTGCGCGAAACCCGCGCGGCCGACCTTCCGCTGGCCATCGATCACTTCCGCTATTTTGCCGGTGTGATTCGCGCCGAAGAAGGCTCTGTCGCCGAACTGGATTCCACTACCGTGTCGGTCAATATTCCCGAACCCCTGGGCGTGGTCGCACAGATCATTCCCTGGAACTTCCCTCTGCTCATGGCCGCCTGGAAAGTAGCACCGGCCCTCGCCGCCGGCAACTGCGTGGTGCTCAAACCCGCCGAGCAGACGCCCGTCGGCATTCTGGTACTCGTTGAAATGATCCAGCACCTGCTGCCCCCCGGCGTGCTCAACGTGGTCAACGGTTTCGGCATCGAAGCAGGCAAACCGCTGGCATCCAGCCCCCGCGTGGCCAAAGTCGCCTTCACCGGCGAAACGACGACAGGGCGTTTGATCATGCAATATGCTTCGCAAAACATCGTGCCCGTCACCCTCGAACTGGGCGGCAAATCGCCCAATATCTTTTTCAAAAGCATCATGGACGCCGACGACGAGTACTTCGACAAATGTCTCGAAGGCGCCGTCATGTTTGCCCTCAACCAGGGCGAAGTATGCACCTGCCCCTCGCGTTTGCTGGTAGAAGAAAGCATCTACGACGCCTTCATCGCACGCGTCATTGAACGCACCAAAAAAGTAAAATTAGGCCATCCCCTCGATCCGGAAACCATGATGGGCGCCCAGGCGTCGAACGACCAGTACGAGAAGATTCTCAACTATATCGAAATCGGCCGTGAAGAAGGCGCAGAAGTGCTTTGCGGCGGCAAGGCGGCATACAACGAAGGCCTGGCGGGCGGCTATTACATCGAGCCAACCATTCTGAAAGGGAACAACAAAATGCGGGTGTTTCAGGAAGAAATCTTCGGACCGGTGGTGTGCGTCACCACGTTCAAAGACGAAGCCGAGGCCCTCGAAATCGCCAACGACACCTTGTACGGACTCGGCGCCGGCGTCTGGACGCGCGACATGCACCAGGCGTACCAGATGGCCCGCAAAATACAAGCCGGCCGTGTGTGGGTCAATTGCTACCACGCCTACCCTGCCCATGCCCCGTTTGGCGGCTACAAAAAATCGGGCATCGGTCGCGAAACGCACAAAATGATGCTGGGCCACTATCGCCAGACCAAAAACATGCTCATTTCCTACAGCAAAAACCCGCTGGGTTTCTTCTAAAAAATGACACCCAGGGTAATTGTCAGTGATGCGGCCCGGAGCGTAATCGATCAGCTCCGGGCCGTTCACGGCCCCCTGCTTTTTCACCAAAGCGGGGGCTGTTGCGACGGCTCGGCGCCGATGTGTTACGCCGTCGGCGAACTGTACATCGGCGATCAGGATGTGTTGTTGGGCCGGATACACGAGTGCGATTTTTACATGTCGGCATTTCAGTTTGAATACTGGAAACACACCCAACTGGAAGTGGATGTGGTACAGGGCCGCGGAGCCAGTTTTTCGCTGGAGATACCGCTTGGGCTGCGGTTTGTAGTGAAGTCGAGGCTGTACACGGAAGAAGAGGCGGAGGAATTGGAGCCGGTGCGGAAGGGGGCCTGAACCGGCCCCGGTTATTGAATGAAATAATCAGGCAATTTTGTTCGGCTTACCGGGTTCATGGTCTATTTTTGGCAAAATCATTTTGTCAAAAAATCACGTATGAAAACGATTTTCCTGTTTCTGTTTTTTTCAGTTGCATTTCTGCTGCCGGCTCAGACCAACACTTTTTTCCCTTTTGAGCGAAATGGCAAATGGGGCATTGTCGACCTGCAAGGAAAGATAACTGCGCCCCCGGCATTTGAACAACTGAGTTTCTTTTTGCAACCTCGACCGGCGCTGGCGATTGGTATTGCGGCAAACGACAAAGGCGGGACCGGCGTGGTTGACCAGAACGGTGTCACCATTCTCCCCTTTCAGCAACAGGATTTGCTTTTTGCCGGGCTGGAATACAAAATCTGGGTTAAGCGCAACGGGAAATGGGGCGTATTCGATGCCGCAAAGAAAAAGATGATTTTGCCGGTGGCGTACGATACGGTTATGACGATTTACGGGGATTCCCTGCATGTATTTGCCCAAAAAAAGGATCGTTACCATGTGTATCGGACCAATGGCAAACTAGAGAAAGAAGAGGGCGCAGAGGCATTTCAAAAACGGAAAACTATGCGTTTTGTCCCGCCCATGATGTTGATGGACGTAGATGAAAACGAGATCAGAGAGAACCTGGGCGAGGGATATACGCTGGATAAAAGAGTCAGGATGGGCAGCTTAATTTACTTCCCCTATTACAATCAACAAAATTTATACGGCTTGCTGGATTTCGAGGGGAAACCGGTGCTGGAATGCAAGTACGAGCAACTGCTGTTCGAAGTGCGCAATTACGACGGTCATTTCATTTTGGTACGGCAGCACGATTTATGGGGGATTTATCAGGTCGAGGTAACCCCGAGCGGCATACAATACCATCAGGTAATGGATTGCCTTTCGAGTTCCACCCCGCTGTACGCGGGAGAGCGCTTCCCCGGAAGATACACAGGCGATTCTTATTATCTTGTGACCGTCTCAGGGCCTGATAATCAGCCTGTAAAAGCATATTTTCACGTACCTGGCCGCAAACTATTACTACCCGGTTCATAAAAACAGCTCAAAACGACCCGTGTTTGATCTCGTAAATATTCTAACCCAACAACATTCTTTATGGACCCGCACGACCTCCAGATCAGCGAAGTATATCCGCCCGTTGAAATCGCCCGAAAAGTGGAACGCATCGGCGTTTCCAAGGCCCGCACCGAAACCCTGACCATGCTGGTGCTCGCCGTACTGGCAGGCGCGTTTATTTCGATGGGCGCCCTGTTGTTCACCGTGGTAATGACAGGTTCCAGTCTCGGGTTCGGATTGTCGCGCCTGGTCGGCGGGCTAAGTTTTTGTCTGGGTCTGATCCTCGTCGTTATCGCCGGCGCTGAACTGTTTACGGGCAACAACCTGATTGCCATGGCCTGGGCGAGTCGGCTGGTCGGCACGAAAGACGTGGTGCGCAACTGGATCATCGTGTACATCGGCAACGTGGCGGGTTGTCTGGCCACCGTCGTACTGGTCGCCTGGGCCGATGTCGGGCATTTGGGCAACGGCGCTGTACAGGAAACGGCCATCTCGATTGCAAAAGCCAAAGCCGCATTACCCTGGGAAGTGGCGTTTTCGCGCGGTATTTTGTGCAACGCGCTGGTTTGTCTGGCCGTATGGCTGGCCATGGGCGGCCGCAGCCTGACCGACAAAATCCTGGCCATACTATTCCCCATCACCGCTTTTGTTGCCATGGGGCTGGAGCACTCCATCGCCAACTGGTTTTTCCTGCCCTACGGGTTGTACCTCGACGGGCAGGCGGGCTTGTCGGTTATGGACGTCGCGCGCAATTTGATCGCGGTGACGATCGGCAATATCCTGGGCGGTACGGTGCTGGTGGCAGGGGTGTATTGGGTGGCGTATTTGCGGAGCGAGCGTTTGCAGAAAGTTAATTAACAAATCGATCTGTAACATTTTCGAGTCAGTTACGACCTTTAATTGCAGGATAGACGCTTGTTTGTCCCTCTTTCCGATTTCTCCACCATTTCAACACCTTGTCCATGCCAGTATTTTCCGCTTCCCGCAGGGCATTTTTCAAAAAACTGTCCCGGGTAGTCGATCTGCCCCAGGCCGCCGCCGCCAATGAAGCCGGCGCCGAGTGGCCCTCGGGAGCTGTTACCCTCAGCGGTGACCTGACGCCTTACAACGGCCCCTGGGACTTCGACCGCGCCGCGCACCTGCTGCGCCGGGCCACCTTCGGGGCCAAAAAATCGCAAGTCGACCAACTGCTCGCCCTCGGCTCCGCGCAGGCAGCCGTCGATTTTGTGCTCGACCTGCCCGCTAACCAGCCCGCCCCGCCCGTCAATAACTACAACAACCCGGACTATACCGATCCGGTCGTGCCTGCCGGCGAAACCTGGGTAGACGCTTATCCCGACTTTTCCGGCGGCAACGAGGGCTACCGCATCGAAAGCTGGCGGGGCTGGTGGCTCAACCTGATGATTGACGGCGATGCCAATATCCGGGAAAAAATGACCCTGTTCTGGCACAACCATTTCGCTACCCAAACCTCCGAAGTTTTCATCGGCCGACTCGTGTACAACTACAACCGCCGCCTGCGCGAAGGCTGTCTGGGCAATTTCAAAGCCCTCACCCGCACCATCACGCTCGACCAGATGATGCTGGTGTACCTCAACGGTTATCTCAACGACAAATCGGCGCCCGATGAAAACTACGCCCGTGAATTGCAGGAACTCTTCACCATCGGCAAAGACACGCCCACACAATACACCGAAGACGACGTCGTAGCCGCCGCCCGCGTCCTGACCGGCTGGCGCATCAACCCTTTTTCGCTCGACGTTTACCTAGACATCAATGCCCACGACACCGGCAACAAACAGTTTTCGAGCTTCTACAACAACACCGTCATCCAGGGCAGCATCAACGGCGACGCCGAACTGGACGCTCTGCTCGACATGATTTTTGAAAAGGAAGAAGTCGCCCTTTTCATTTGCCGCAAACTCTACCGCTTTTTCGTCTACTACGTCGTCGATCAAACGGTCGAAGACACCATCATCGCTCCGCTGGCTCAAATCTTCCGCGACAACAACTACGACATCAAACCCGTCGTGGAAACCCTGCTCAAAAGCGAACATTTTTTCGATGCCTACAACAAAGGCTGCTACATCAAAAACCCGCTCGACCTCAGCGTCGGGGTACTGCGCAACTTCGATCTGAGCATCCAGGCCCCCACACTGCTGGAAAGCTGGTTTATGCCGCTTTACCTTAATTATTACACTTCCAGCCTTCAAATGCTGCCCGGCGACCCGCCCAACGTGGCCGGCTGGGCGGCCTACCGGCAGGCGCCCATGTACTACCGCAACTGGATCACCGCCGATACCATCCGCAACCGCAATATATTTTCCGATGCCCTGAGCCTGTTCCAGATCGAAACGCCCGGCGGCTACCAGTTAAAAATCGATCATGTCGACTTTGTCACCCAGTTCGATCACCCGGAAGACCCCGTCCAACTGGTCGACGACCTCGTCCGCCTGCTCCTTCCGATGGATCTCTCGGCATTCAAGAAGTATTTGTTGAAGTCAATTCTGCTTTCCGGACAAGCCAGCGACTACTACTGGACCAACGCCTGGAACGCTTACCTGGCTAACCCGAACGATGTAATGGCTTACGAAACCGTGCGCGTGCGCCTCGCGCTGCTGCACAAATACCTCACAAGCCTGCCGGAATATCAACTGGCCTGAGGGTTTCCTCCAATTGATTTCATCTGTTGAAAACTTCATCATTATGAAAAGAAGAGACTTCATCAAATATGCCGGTCTGACGGCCGGAGCCGCATCTTTCCCCTTCAAAGGCTTCGGGATCAATCCCATGCCGCGACTGCCTTTTTTGAGCGCACTGGCCGCCGGCGGCAATCCCAACGGCCGGGTGCTGGTGCTGATTCAGCTCACCGGGGGCAACGACGGCATCAACACCTTTATCCCCGTCGATCAATACGACCACCTCAACCTGCACCGCGGCAGCATCCTGATTCCTGAAAACCAGGTACTTGCCCTGAGCGGCGTCGACAACGCGGGCTTCCACCCGGCGATGCCCCAGTTTCGGGAAATGTTCGACAACGGCCTGGTTTCCGTGGTTCAAAATGTGGGTTATCCCAACCAGGACTACTCCCACTTCCGCTCCACCGATATCTGGATGTCGGCGTCCGACAGCGATCAGTATTTGTCGACCGGCTGGCTGGGGCGCTATCTGCAGTCGGAGTACCCCGACTACCCCAACGGCTACCCAAACCCTGACATGCCCGACCCGCTGGCCATCCAGATCGGCGCGCTTTCTTCGCTGGCACTCATGGGCGATCCGAACCCGATGGGCTTCGCCATCACCGACCCGCAATCGTTTTATCAGTTTATCTCCGACCTCGTCGAACCCGCGCCCAATACTCCCTACGGCGACGAACTGGAGTTTATCCGCCTCATCACCAACCAGGCCCAGGTGTATTACGACGCCATCAAAAATGCCGCCGACGCGGGCGACAACCTCAGCAGCCTGTACCCCGATCCGGACATCAACCCGCTGGCCGATCAACTCAAAATCGTCGCCCGGCTCATCAGCGGTGGTCTGAAAACGCCGATCTACATCGTTTCCATCGACGGTTTCGATACGCACGCCGAACAGGTCATGGCAGGCGATCCGCTCAATGGCCTGCACGCTGTTTTGCTAAGTCAGGTATCAGAGGCCATCGGCGCTTTCCAGAACGACCTCGAATTGCTGGGCGTGGCCGACAAAGTGGCCGGTATGACGTTCTCCGAATTCGGCCGCACCATCGCTTCCAATGCGAGCATGGGCACCGACCACGGCGCTGCCGCGCCTTTGTTTGTTTTCGGGAAAAATGTCATTCCGGGCATCATCGGCGGCAATGCGCAGATTCCGAATCAACTGGATGAATCGGCCGATATTCCGATGCAACACGACTTCCGTTCGGTGTATGCCAGCGCGCTCAAAGACTGGTTCGGGATCAATAACCCGGAAAGTATCCTGCAATACGAATTTCCGATCCTGCCCATCTTCACGGCCCCGTCGAGCGGCGTACACAACATCAACAACGAAAGCGCATCCACCGTCGCGCTGTTCCCCAACCCCGTGCAGCAATCCGCCACGGTGCGTTTCGAACTGGCAGTCGCATCGCAAGTCACCATCACCATCCTCGACGTCAACGGACGACCGCTGCGAACGGTTGTGAACAACAACTTCTTCCCGGCCGGACAACACGACGTAACACTCGATCGAGGCAACCTGCCCGCCGGCCAGTACTTCTACCAGGTACGCACCAACGGCGGCGCGGTGACGAAACAAATGGTGGTGATCTGAACCGGATTTGGCGGCTCTGCGTGAAATAATAGTTGCACGCAGCGCCGCAGAGAAGGGTGAAACTTTGCGGACTTCGCGGCTTTGCGTGACATGCTTTTAACGCGAAGTTCGCAAAGAAGCAAAGTGCGCAAAGTTTACCTGCGTTCCACTCTGCGTCTCTGTGTCTCTGCGTGAAATAATAGTTGCACGCAGAGACGCAGAGACGCAGAGAAACCGAGATTTTTCGAATTTGGCGACCATTGCGTGACCTTTACGATACGGCCTTTTTTATCGCTTCCACCGATAAATGTCTTTCAAACGGATGGTGTCGCCTTTTTCATCGACCACATCCAAATCATACCGGAAAACAACCGGCGTACCGACCGGCGCGTAGTAATACAGCCGCCAGGCGTCGGCTTCACTGCAACCGACACAGCCGTTGGAATACGCTTTGCCCAGGCTCGACGGGTTGGTCGTCGGGTGCAGCATTTGCCCATAGCGGCGGCCGTCCAGTTCGGCTTCCAGCCAGGGGATTTGCGGCAACTTGGTGCGGCGACCGTCGTCGCGTTTGGTGTCCTTGTATTTCAGTCCTGTTTGCGGGTCTTGCCAGACCGGGTATTTATTGACCCTGATAATCGAGCCTTTGCCCGGCCGCGTGCGCAAATCTTCCACGCGGTCGATTGTTTTCAGGTATTTCTTTTTGTTTTGACCCACCCGGACGGCAAAAGAAAAAAGCGTGTCGTTGCCTTCCAGCACACGAAGCCTGAATTCCGGAATATTGACGTCGATGAAGGTCATCGCCTGCCGGCGGCGGATCAGCGCAGCGAAAGCAGTATCCGGGCCAAACAAGGTGTCGCCCCGGTGCAAAACGGTCAGCAGGCGCTGATTATACACAAATTCACCCTTTGCCATACGGCGGTAATAATCCGTACTCATCAGCGTGTCGAGCACCCAGGGATTGGCGCGCACCAGCAAATATTCGTCCAGCGGGTAAGGCGTCAGGGTGTCCAGGCGGGCGATCAGGGTATCCATGAACCTGAAATAATCCTTTACCTGCACGTCGCGCGGAACGACGTACACCCATAGCGGATCAGGTGCGCGAAGCGTATCAGCCGGCGCCTGTATCGCCGTAGCCGCGCCAGCCTTCACCGGAGCATCTGCCTTGGGTCGGCAATGCACTGCAACAAGCGCCAGAAAAACCGCGGCCGGAATGATGATATTTTTCATAAAAAACGATGGTTCGTTTATGTTTATTCACGCAAAGCCGCGAAGGGCGCAAAGAAGGAAATACCCCTTCTGTTACACGCTTTGCTTCTTTACGCGCTTTACTCCTTTTGCGTTCTTCGTGTGAAAATGAATGTCACGCCAAGCGGCAAAGTCCGCAAGGTTTCACTCTTCTCTGTGCCTCTGCGGCTCTGCGTGCAACTATTATTTCACGCAGAGACACAGAGACGCAGAGGGGAACGCAGGTAGACTTTGCGCGCTTTACTCCTTTGCGTTCTTCGCGTGAAAACGAATGTCACGCCAAGCCGCAAAGTCCGCAAGGTTTCACTCTTCTCTGTGCCTCTGCGGCTCTGCGTGCAACTATTATTTCACGCAGAGACGCAGAGGAGTACGCAGGCAGACTTTTTTCGTTCTTCGCATGAAACACATACCCCTCTGCGTGCAATAGTTTTGTCACGCCAACTCGGGAACCAAATATCTGCCTGAAACAGTTCATCCTGTATGAGCATTTACATCAACAACGACATAAGCCTGGAATGGCTGGCCCCGGAGCACGCCGCGCCTGTTTTTGACCTGATCGACTCCAACCGGTCACACCTGAGCGAATGGCTGACCTGGGTCGAACGCATGCAAAAACGCGAAGACTTCGAACAACATATCGAAGATGCCGCACGACGCGCGGCCGAGGGGCTCGAACTGTCCTGCATCATCCGGTACCAGGGCGAAATTGCAGGCCGGATCGGTATTTATTACATCAACAAACCCTTTCGCTTCGGCTCCATCGGCTATTGGCTCGCCGACCAATTCCAGGGGAAAGGTATCATCGTCCAATCCTGCATTGGCATACTCGACTACGGTTTCAATACCATGGGGCTCAACCGGATCGAAATCCGCTGCGCCGTCGGCAACCACAAAAGCCGCGCCGTGCCCGAAAGACTGGGCTTCCAACTCGAAGGTGTGATGCGCGGCGGAGAACTTCTGCAGGGCAAATTCGTCGACCTTTACGTTTTTTCAATGTTGAAAAAAGAGTGGGAACAACGATGAAACAGGAAATCGCCCAATTCGCTTTGGTCGTGGCCGATTACGACGAAACTATTCGGTTTTATACCGAAAAACTGCATTTTACACTGGTTGAAGACACGCCACTCAGCCCAACCAAACGCTGGGTGCGTATCGCGCCGCCCGGCTCTGAAGGTTGTAAAATCCTGCTGGCCCAGGCTTCCGGCCCCGAACAACTCGCCCGGGTAGGCGACCAGACGGGCGGACGGGTATTTCTTTTTTTGACGACCGACGACTTCGAACGCGACCACAGGAATCTGCTCGAACAGGGCGTCCGTATCGTCAGACCGCCCAGCGAAGAGCCTTATGGCAAGGTGCTGGTCTTTGCCGACCTGTACGGCAATCTTTGGGATTTGATCCAGCCTGCCACCTGAACCGGTTTTCAACTGTCTGTTATGGATTAAACTGATTTTCATCCATGAAACAGATTCTGTTTTGTCTTTTACTGATGTTGCCCGGCAGCACTCCGGCGCAAAAATTCTGGCTGACCACCTACGAATTCCCCGGCGGCCCCAAAACCGGCATCGCCGCCCTGGGCGACAGCCTGCTGTTTGCCGGCCTGACCGACGGCGTGCTAAGAAGTAACAACGAAGGGGACAACTGGCAACAAATACTCTGGGCTTCCCAGATTGTTTCGATACACGCCACACCCGACGGTACAATACTGGCAGGAGGAATTGGTAAAACATTCATTTCCAACGACTTCGGCGACACCTGGGACTCTGTGTCTCTCGGCCACGATTACCTGGTGCTGCGTTTTGCACGGCTCCCCAACGGACACCTGTTTGCTATTACATCTGGTACCGACCCCAACCTGGGTTACGTCGGAGCGGGCGTGTATTGCTCTGTCGATCAGGGCCTCAGTTGGGAACAGCGCAACAACGGATTAAACAACTACCTCTCCGCCGATCAGATTGCCGCCGACGCCGACGGCCGCCTGTACCTCACCGTGCGAAACGAGTTGTCGAACGGAGAAGGCGGGTTCTTTTACTCTGACAATGAAGGACTTTGGTGGCAACAGATGGATATAAAAATCGACGGAGAAAACGTGATCGAAAACGATATTTTGATCCATGTGACCACGGGCCTGAGCGTTACGCACCAGGATAGCCTCTACCTGTGCCTCGACGGGGTAGCCGGTTCGTCGTACGTCCGCTTGAATTTGAGCAAACACCTGTCCGACGTCGACGAACCCTCCCAATGGAATGTCATGAAGGCCTGGAACGGCGCCACCTGGTGGCTCGACCGGCCGCTCAACCTGGTACACGTGGCCCAGAATGGCGACGCATACAGTTCCGTCGGCGGTACGGTTGGTTTCGGGGGCACTTTTTTCAGAAAAGCCGGGGCAAACGACTGGAACCGCCATCTGGAAGGGCTCGGACTCACCATTTTTGATGATTTGGGCGCCCAGCAT
>JAEUUU010000178.1 GCA_016787345.1 Saprospiraceae bacterium
CGGCATTGTCAACCAGATGCTCGACCGCACCATGCTCAAATGGCTGTTGCCAGGTACACCGGAAGAGAACCTTGCACAAGTGGGCGTGTATGGCAACAACTACAAACTGGCCATGCTCATCACCATTTTTACGCAGGCCTACCGCTATGCCGCCGAACCTTTCTTTTTCCGCCATGCTGCCGACGAAAAAGCGCCCGAGATACAGGCCCAGGCAACCAAATGGTTCACAATTGCCGCCGCCACGGGCATGGCGGGTATCCTGCTCTTTATCGACGTGGTTAAGTATTTTCTGGGTGAGGCGTATTTCAGCGGCCTGAAAGTGGTGCCCATCCTCCTGCTCGCCAATGTTTTGCTGGGCATTTATTACAACCTTTCCGTATGGTACCGGCTGAAAGACAAAACCCTGCTCGGGGCGGGTATTTCAATGGCCGGCGGCTTGCTGACCTTCGCGCTCAACGTACTGCTGGTACCGCAAATCGGCTATATCGGCGCGGCTTGGACGGCCCTGGCAACCTACGCTTTCATGTGTCTGGCAACCTGGGCCACCGGCCTGAAACATTATCCGGTGCCATATCCATTCGGGCGCATGGCGCTGTACGTCCTCGCTGCCCTCGCAGCCTATGCGCTGAGCCTGGGCCTGAAATCCTTGTTCGGGAGCACATCAGTCCTGTTTTGGGCCGGCAACCTCGCCCTGTTCGGGCTTTATCTTTTAATGATTTACCGCCTTGACGGGCATGAGCTGCGCAGAAAAGCAACTTAACCCCCTCCGTTAAATCTCCACTTCTTCTCCCAATACAGGGATGTCAACGTGCCCAAAGCCTTTATCCACCAGGAAGTCGCGCCATTTTTCCTGACGGTCGATCGTGCCGTGCACCAGCCAGATATTTCGTGCCGTGCGTTTTTGATTTTCCAAAAAGTCGTACATCTCCTGCCGGTCGCCATGTGCGGAAAAAGAATCCATGGTTTCAATGTCGGCCAACACCTGTTTGTTCTGCCCCATGATATACAGGCTTTGGGCGCCGTCGCGCAGACGGCCACCGGGCGTATTGGGCGCGCAATAACCCACGATCAGGAAGGTGTTGCGTTTGTTTTCGATATTGTTGAGCAAGTGATGGCGGATGCGGCCGGCATTCATCATGCCCGATGCTGAAATGATAATACAGGGTTTTTGAACCGTATTCAGCTTTTTGCTGCCTTCCACAGAACGGATATAAAACAGCCCGTTGAATCCGAAGGGATCTTCATCATCAATCATGTGCTCATGTAATTCTGCGTCGAAACACTCGGGGTGCGAGAGAAAAACGTTGGTGGCATTGACGGCCAGCGGGCTGTCGACGTAGATCGGAATATGCGGCAGTTCGCCGGCATCGTAGAGTTTGTCGAGCATGTAAACGATCTCCTGCGTGCGGCCCACGGCAAAAGCGGGGATAATGAGTTTGCCTTTTTTTTCCACGCAGGTATGCCTGACGATACGGATAAGGTTCTGAATTTCACCCGGCGCCGCCTCGTGCTCGCGG
This sequence comes from Saprospiraceae bacterium, assembly GCA_016787345.1. Lineage (GTDB taxonomy): Bacteria > Bacteroidota > Bacteroidia > Chitinophagales > Saprospiraceae > M3007. The sequence continues at coordinate 1,518 of JAEUUU010000178.1, forward strand.
TCGCCGTAAGTGCTTTCACAAATGACGTAATCGGCGTCGGGCATCGGCAAGGGGTCGCCGAGAATAGGCCGGTTGGGGCGACCGATATCGCCGGTAAAAGCCAGTCGGATTACCCTGCCATCTTCCTCGATTTCAAGGCTGACACTGGCGCTGCCCAGGATATGGCCGGCGTCGCGGTACATCACCCGCACGTTGGGGTGAATGTGGAACCATTGTTCGTAGTTGTAACTGGCAAACTGACGGATGGTTTGGTGAACATCTTCCGTTGTGTACAGGGGCTTGCGCTCGGGTTCGCCCGTATTGCGGCGGTGGCGGTTGTCGTATTCCGCGTCGTTCATCTGAATTTTTGCCGAATCGAGCAGCATGATGCCACAAAGGTCGCGGGTCGCGTGAGTAGCATATACTTTTCCACGAAAACCATCGGCGACCAGTTTGGGCAGCCGGCCGGTATGATCGATGTGGGCATGACTGAGCACGACCGCATCAATATCCCGGGGAGAAAACAACCAGCGTTCGTTGAAATTTTTCAGGGAAATGCCGCTGCTGCCGGAGGCTTCACCCTCGTCGGCGCCCTGGTACAGGCCGCAATCGAGCAGGAAGCGAAAACCGTCGTTCAGGGTGATCAGGTGGCAGGAGCCGGTCACTTCACGGGCGGCGCCGCAGAATTTAATTTTCATGGTGTGTTGTGTTTCGTTTCAACGATCATTGGCCATTGCCGGGCGAAATGTAGGGCTAAAACCAATTTTACCTCCCCGTGACGGGCCTTGTTTTATTTTCGCAGCCGGTAAAAAATATTATTATGATCCCGGCCAGTCTATTACAACACCTCGAATCCGTGCTACAAACTGCTCTGGCAGCGGGTCCGGAGATTCGGGGCGGCGACATTCACACGGCCCGGATGTTGCAAACGGCCGACGGACGCCGATTGTTTCTCAAGTTCAACCGCTCGCCACAAGCCCCGGCCATGTTTCGCACCGAAGCGCAGGGGCTGGCCCTGCTCGGCGCTTCGCGGGTGATCGGGGCGCCACACATACACGCATATGGTGAAGGGCCCGACAATTGGGCGTATCTGGTACTCGATTTTATCGCCCCGGGGCCGCGCAGCCGTTTGTTTTGGCAAAAATTCGGCGAAGCCCTGGCCAATTTGCACGGCAATACCTCCGAAAAATTCGGGTTCGCACACGACAACTTCATCGGCTCCCTGCCCCAGTCGAATCGCCGGCACGATACCTGGGCCGATTTTTACGCCGCGGAGCGATTGTTGCCCCAGGCGCGCCTGGCCCGCGACGGCGGATATTTCGATCCGGGCCTCACGCGGCAACTGGAAAAACTGTGCAGCCGGCTCGACCGGCTTTGCCCGCTCGAAACCCCTTCGCTCGTACACGGCGACTTGTGGAGCGGCAATTTTTTGTGCAATACCGACGGCGAGCCGGTCCTGATCGACCCCGCCGCCGCTTTTGCCCACCGGGAAACCGACCTGGCCATGGCAAGGCTTTTCGGCGGCTTCGACGAGGCTTTTTTTACAGCCTACGACCAGTACTGGCCCCTCGAACCGGGCTTCGACGAGCGCGTGGAGGTGTACCAACTGTATTATTTACTCGTACATCTCAACCTCTTCGGCGAAAGCTATTTAGGCCGGGTGCGGGATATTTTGAAACGTTTCGCGTGATTTTGCGCGGCGAAGACGCCACTTTTGCAGCGGCTACATGAAACTCTCCGTTATCATTGTCAATTACAATGTGCGCCATTTTCTCGAACAGGCGCTGCTCTCGGTCCGCAAGGCCCTGCAGGGTATCGATGGCGACGTTTGGGTGGTCGACAACAATTCGGTAGACGATTCGGTGGCCATGGTGCGCGAAAAATTCCCCGATGTGTGCCTGATCGCCAACCGGCACAACCCCGGATTTGCCATTGCCAACAACCAGGCCATCCGGGAAAGTACCGGCGAATTTGTGCTCCTGCTCAACCCCGATACGCTCGTAGAAGAAGATACTTTTGTCAAATGCCTCGATTTTATGGAAAAACACCCCGATGCCGGCGCATTGGGGGTCAAACTGATCGATGGCAGCGGCAAATACCTGCCGGAGAGCAAACGCGGGTTCCCGTCGCCCTGGGTCGCTTTTTGCAAAACCGTGGGCCTGTCGGCTATTTTTCCCAAAAGTCGGCTCTTCAATGGCTACTACATGGGCTACCTCGATCCGGAAAAAAGCCATCCGGTCGACGTGCTGGTGGGCGCCTTTATGTTTATCCGGCGCGCGGCGCTCGACAAAGCGGGCTTGCTCGATGAGGCGTTTTTCATGTACGGCGAAGACATCGACCTGTCTTACCGCATCAAACAGGCTGGCTTTCAAAACTACTATTTGCCCGACACCAAAATCATCCATTACAAGGGCGAAAGCACGAAAAAAGGCAGCCTCAACTACGTACGGACCTTCTACCAGGCGATGATCATTTTTACCCGGAAGCATTTTTCCGGGAGCCGGGCGGGCCTCTTTATCGCCATGCTACAGGCGGCTATCTGGCTGCGGGCGGGCATTACGCTGGCCAAAAATTTTGCCCGAAAAATCTGGTTGCCGGCACTCGATGCCGCTTTGATTTTCGCCGGACTGGTGTTTTTGCGCGATTTCTGGGAACATTACTACTACAAAGAGCCCGGTTATTTCAAACCCCCGCTGTTGTGGTTCAATTATCCGCTTTACATCCTCATCTGGCTCAGTTCGGTGTGGCTCAACGGCGGCTACGATTACCGCTACGACATGCGCCGCCTGTTGCGCGGGCTTGGCTTCGGCACCTTGTTTCTGGCGGCGATCTACGGTTTTCTCGATCAGGAGTACCGGCCTTCCCGCGCCCTACTGCTGCTGGGGGCCGCCTGGGCCATGGTGGGCACGGCAGGGCTGCGCACGCTGATGCATTTTGCCGAATTCCGCAATTTCCGGATCGGGCGCGACCGGGTCAAAAACCTGCTGATCGTGGGTGGCCCGGCGGAAAGTCTGCGGGTACAAAGCCTCCTGAATCAGGCCGGGGTGCGAAAAAACTTTGTGGGCACCGTGCCGCCGGAAGAACAGCTCGCCCAAAACGGCCAGCATTCCGTCGGCGAAGGGCCAGCCATCGGCACACTGGAACAACTCGACGAGATTGTGCGCATTTTTCAGGTCAATGAGGTGATTTTTTGCTCCAAAGACATACCCGCCCAGGCCATTATGGGCTGGATGACGCGCCTGGGGCCCACTATTTCCTACAAAATCGTGCCCGAAGAAAGCCTCAGCATCATCGGCAGCGGCAACAAAAACGAACCCGGCGAACTGTACACCATCGACATCCGCTACAACATCGCCGAGCCTGCCCAACGGCGCACCAAAAGGGTGTTCGACCTGTTTGTTTGTCTGGCCTTGCTCGCCGCCCTGCCGGTCTGGCTGCTATTTTCCAAAAACAGAACCCGGTTGCTCAAATACTGGCCGGTTGTTTTTTTCGGACAAAAAACCTGGGTGGGTTATGCGCCCGATGCCGGCAACAAAAGTTTGCCCAAACTGAAAACCGGGGTGTTTACCCCCATGGAGGGTTGGCAGGACGTCAAAACCGGCGAGGCCGCACTGGCGCGGCTTAACTTTTTGTTTGCGAAAGACTGGAATGTGTGGAAGGATTGGGAGATCGTGTGGCGGGCGCTGTAGCGCCGACCTCAAGGTCGGCGCAGCGATCGCTGTGAAACACGAAAACGGTGTGAAACCTTTTTATCCAATCCCGTTTTCCCCTGTTCTGCACCGACCTGGAGGTCGGCGCTACAGCCGAGCGCAGCGATCGCTGTGAAACACGAAAACGTCACGAAACCTTTTATCCTATCCCGTTACCTTCCTGTTCTGCGCCGACCTGGAGGTCGGCGCTACAGCCGGCGCTACAGCGCTACTTCTGCGCCCGCGATACCAGCCAAACCGCCACGGCAGCAAACACGATATTGGGCAGCCACATACCCAGCGCTACTGGTACCGTGCCACTGCTGGCAAAAGACACGGCAAATTTCGAGCTGAGAATAAACAGGGCGCCGATCCCGATTCCCAGCGCCAGATGCAGCCCCATGCCCCCGCGCACTTTGCGGCCGGCCACAGCCAGCCCGATGACGGTCAGGATCACGTTGGTAAATGCGTCGGCGGTACGCCGCAGGAGTTCAATTTCGTAACTTTTGACGTTGGGAAGCCCCCGGCGCCGGTCGCGGTCGATCACTTCGCGGAGTTCGGAGGAGGTGAGTTCCTCGTTCTGGTTGTGGTACCAGATAAAATCCTGGGGATTCAGGTTGATGGCCGTATCCCTCGGCGTGGGGTAATACTGATAATACTCTTTGAGCCCGTCGAAGGTGCGGACCGAATAATTCCGGATCTCCCAGATATTCGGATCGGCTTTCCAGGTAGCGTTTTGGGCTTCAAGCAAGCTGATGACCCGGTTTCCGTCGAATTTTTCGAGGCGCAGGCCGGTGGCCGATTTGCTTGATTTGTTGTAGTTCTGGATAAAAACCTTGGTGTCGGGGCCGGTCAGAAAATGCACCTGCGAAGATTTGCCTTTTTCCTGGTCGGTCCAGACGAAACTCCGCTCAAACCACAGGCGCAGCTTGTTTCGCTCCGGAATCAGCTGGTTGTTCAGGGCATAATGCAGCAGCCCCACCAGTCCGCCCGCGATCAGGTAGGGTTTCAACAGGCGGTTGAAACTCACCCCGGCATTGAGTACCGAAAGGATTTCGGCGTTAAAAGCCATACGGGAAGTAAAGAACACCACGCCTATGAGGGTGTACAAGGGCATGAGTAAGCCGGCCATGTGCAGCACGAAACCCAGGTAATAATCGAGCAGGATATTCTGCAGGGTGGCGGGTTTTTCAATGAAATTCTGCACTTTATCGCTGAAATCGATCGCCATCGAGATCAGGGTGCAGATCAGCATGGAAAAAAACACCGTCGAAAGGAATTTCCGGATGATATACCGGTCGAGGGTTTTGATGTGCAGCAACTTCCACATGATGAGATAAAAGCTAAGAACGTGGAAGGGTGAGTTTTAGTTGCTGGATGCGACGGCTGTCGGCGGCAATGACGGTAAAGACGAAGCCGTTCCAGTTCAGTTCGGCGCCGGGGGCGGGTATGTCGCCGCTGAGTTCGAGCGCCAGGCCGGCGAGGGTATCGGCCGTGCCCCGGTCTTCATCGAAGGTATCGGCCGGTATCCCGGTGATGCGGCATACGTCGTTGAGCAACACCTGGCCTTCGAAGGCGTAGTTGTAATCGTCGAGTTTGCGGAAGCGCACTTCATTTTCCTCGTCGAATTCGTCGCGGATTTCGCCGGTGACCTCCTCCAGAATGTCTTCCATAGTGACGATGCCCGCCGTGCCGCCGTATTCGTCGACCACGATGGCCAGGTGCATTTTTTTCTTTTTAAATTCCTGCAGCAGCTCGCTGGCTCGTTTCGATTCGGGTACGACGAGCACGTTGGTGCGGATAAGCGGCTGCCATTCGAATTGTTCCGGCTCGTCGAGGTGCGGGAGCAGGTCTTTGACGTACAGGATACCGGTGATGTTGTCGATGTCGTCGTCGTACGCCGGCAAACGGGAAAAGCCCGATTCCCGAACGGTGGCCAGCAGCTCGCCGAACGAGGCACGAAAATCAATACCCACAATTTTGGAGCGGGGTTGCATGACCTGTTTGACCGTTACGTCGCTGAATTTGACGATGCTTTTCAGCAAATCAATATCGCGGCGCGATTCGATCGGGTGCTCGTCGGTCCCTGTTTCGGGGGCCGGCTGATCTTCGGCGGTCTCGGCGGTTTTCTTTTCACGGACCAGCAGCCCGAACAATTTTCGCCAAAATAGTATAAACCAGCCCAGTTTCCGGAGCAGGGGCAGGGCCTTTTCCTCCCGACGGAAACGCCCGGCAAGCCACTTCATTGCCTGAAAAACGACGGCAAGCCCAAGGGCCGCCATCAACAAAATACCCACGCCATACCACCATCCGGAGGGCTCCTGACCGCTCAATGCCTGCCAGTCGGCGCGTTGCATCACCCATGCTGTTGCCCAAACGGCGAGCAACACCACAATAAAAATACGGGCCAGCAACAAAGCAGCCAGCGCCGGCCGGGGGTTTTCGGCCAATCGCAAACTCCGATTGGTCGTGCCGGTATTCCGCTCCTCCGCGCGCAGGGTTTCCAGATCACGCGGGCTTACGCCGACCAGCGCGCGTTCGGCCAGCAGGATAAGGGCATAAAGCAGAAAACCTGTACAGATGAGAATCATGGAAAAGCGTCCTGCCACAAAAGTACGCAGCGGCAGCGCTTGCGAGGGACAAGTTTTTGGGGCAGGCGGGAAGATTTTATGGGACAGGAAACCGGGTGGTTTTGGACAGGATCAACAAGATTAGCAGGATCAAGCATTGCGGCGAAGCCGCTAAATCCTGTTAATCCTGTCCAACTCTCCCCCCAGTGTCGCCCGCTCCGATCAGAACGGCAGGTCGTCGCCTTCGGCGGGCGCCGTGTCGGCCGTGGCGGGTACATTGGACGACACGCGGGCGGGCGGCGCGTTTTCTGCGGAGGGGAAGCGGGCGGCATCGCCGGCGCCGCCTTCGCGTTTGTCGAGGCTGCGGAAGTTGTTCACCACGATATCGGTAGCGTAGCGCTCCTGACCGTCTTTGTCGTTGTATTTGCGGTAGGAGATTTTCCCCTCAATGTATACCAGCGAACCTTTTTTGAGCTGTTTTTCGGCGCGCTCGGCTATCTCGCGCCAGGCGACGGCGTTGTGCCACTCCGTCGTTTCCTGAAAGTTGCCTTCTTTGTCCTTGTAGTATTCATTGGTGGCGACGGAAAGCCGGGCGACCATCACGCCGCTGTCGAGATGCCGCACTTCGGGATCTGCGCCCAAGCGGCCGATAAGGGTTACTTTGTTGACCATGATAAGTTGTTTTTTAAAGACACATTCGGGTGAGCTCGCCCGTTAAAACAGACTGTAAGTTACGGTTTTTTCCCGCAAATACCAATCAATTATCCTCGGCAAGGCTATATTTTTTTTCAAATTTTGAAATAAATTTTTCTGGTATCCTTCGTTGGCAAGTTTTTGATTTACAACAACTTGGCTTTTTTCCAAAAGGTCGATTTCACAAAAAACAGCCGCGATTTGTTGATGGGTCAACGTTTGCCGGAACGGCGGTGTAAAACCCCTCAGCTGCCAGGTTTCGGGGGTGGCAGCCAAGTCCAAAAACGCCCCGATACAGGCCTCTATTTCCGCCCGGCCCCGCGGCAAGGCCGGCAATTCGATCAACGGAAACTCCCAGAGGTTCTGCCAGATGTCTTTGCCTTCGCGGCGGCGAATGTAAGTGCTGTCGCCCGATTTGAACACCAGGTACAGAAAGAAGCGGTCTTTGCGCACCAGCGACTTGCTTTTGACCGGCAAATCGGCCACTCGGTCGCTTGCCAATGCGGCGCAATCGGCCGAAAACGGGCAGCGGCTGCATTTGGGCTGGCGTGGCAGGCAATGCGTGGCGCCGAAATCCATCATGGCCTGGTTGAAGGCGTCGGGGCGCTGGGGGTCGAGCAGGGTCTGGGCCAGGGCGGCAAATTCGCGTTTGCCCGCCGGCGAATCGATGGGCGTGCCGATGCCGAATACCCGCGACAGTACGCGGTACACATTGCCGTCGACCACCGCGTGGGGCAGTTGCCAGGCAAAGGAAGCGATGGCCGCGGCCGTGTAATCGCCCACGCCTTTGAGGGCGCGGATGCCTTCGTAGGTGTCGGGGAAGCGGCCGCCCAGCTCGTTTGCCACGTATTTGGCGGCAGCGTGCAGGTTGCGGGCGCGGGCGTAGTAGCCGAGGCCTTCCCACAATTTGAACAATTCCTCCTCGGGTGCATCGGCGAGCTGCCGGATCGTGGGGTATTGCGCCGCAAATTTTTCAAAATAAGGCAAACCCTGCTCTACCCGGGTCTGCTGCAGGATAATCTCCGACAACCAGATCAGGTAGGGGTCGCGCACGCCTTTCCAGGGCAATGGCCGCGGGTGGGCAGCCGCCCAGGCGAGCAGTTTTTCCCGAAAAACGGAAGGCGACGACGTCATTTACCCAGCGACAACAAATTGGCGAACAAGCGGTACGCACCCGGCACGCCGGCCGGCAATTCGCGGAAAAACGACAGGCCGGTGTACACGTAGTGCCCTTTGCCAAACTGCCCGACGAGCAGGGCTCCGTCGGCGGGTTTTTCGCCGGGGTCGTTCATCGACAGCAGGGCTTGCAGGGCGGGGTCCCATTCGCTCGGGAAATACAGGCCGCGTTCCTGCACCCAGCCGTCGAAATCGGCGGCGCTGATGCGGTTGGGAGCGCTCAGGGCGCGGTGACCGGGCTGGAGCAGCCGCACTTCGGCGTTTTCGTCGGTGGTACGCGCGCGGGCCAGTTTGAGCGACACGGGCGCCAGCTGGTCGAGCACGAGGTCGAAGTTGTTGTTGTACTGGATGATGAGGGTGCCGCCGTTGCGGACGTAGTCGTAGAGCTTGGGCTGGTGGTATTTGAGGTTTTCCTTGGTGTTGTAGGCTCGTATGCCGATCACCACCGCGTCGAAGGCGCGGAGTTTTTCGGGCTCCATGTCTTTGTCGTCGAGCAGGGTGACGGAGCAGCCCATGAGGCGCAGGGCATTGGGAATATCGTCGCCGGCGCCCATGTAGTAGCCAATGTTTTTGGCCGACACTTTCAGGTCGAGGGTGGCGGCGCGGGTGGCATTGTCGAGCAGTACGCTTTGCTGGGGGATGTGGTCGTATTTGATGGTCACGAGGCGCTGCTGCCAGTTGCGGCCGTCGAGGGACGCGAGGGCTTTGAGCGCGCCCTGGCGTTCGTTGCCGGCGGGTTGTACGGTAAAATTGTACACTTTGGTTTCGCCGCGTTTGGCCAGCTGGAAGTCGATGGCAGCCGGGCGGATTGTCCAGCCTGCCGGCGCCTGAATGGCGAGCGAGCCCGCGATGCTGTCGCGGCCGGCGCGCACTTCCACACCCACCTGGCGCGGATGGCCGTTGGGGAAAATGTAGGAAGGCTGGTCGAAGGCCACGGTGACCGGGGGCAGCACCTCGAAAGGCCGCCAGACCTCGCCGACAGCCGGTTCGTCGATCTTGTAGGCCACTTCGGTTTCGTATTCGAGCGGCTGGCCGTCGATGGTGAACGACCAGCGTACTTTGGCAAAACGCGGCGTTTCGGGCAGGCCCCGCCATTGCTGGTCGTCGACGCGGTACATGCCGATATCGAAGGGTTGTTGCAGCCAGTACGGAGCGGTCATGGGCGCGTCGGTCGGGATGCGCACGGGCACCGTGAGTGTCAGGCCGCGGTTGGGGTCGAGGTTTTTAGCCAACACCGTGTCGAACAGCGCGGGGCGCAGCTGGATGGCGCTCAGGGTGAGCGGGTAGTTGGCCCGCGCAATACATTCGAGGCGCAGGTTGACTTTTTCGCCGGGCGTCACCACCGGGATAGCGGCCGTGGCTTCGAGGTAGAGGCCCAGGCAGCCCTGGATGACGGTTTTGATTTCGGCGAGTTTGACCTGTTTCCAGTGGCCGTCGGGCAGGTTTTTGATCATTTGCATGGCCCGGAGCAGGTCGGGCAGGGAGGCGGCGGGGTTGTCGGGACGGAAATTGCGGTCGACCTGCGTCAGCAGCGCGCCGATGGGGGCGCCGCCTTCCACGCGGGTCCAGCTGGTATTGATGCCCTGGAAAAGGTCGTTTTCGGTGGGGCGGTCGCCCTGCACGAAATCGAGCCAGTCGAGCGAGCTGCCGCGCGTGCTCAGCATACCGAAGCCCTGGCAGCGGTGCATGGAGCGGCTTTCGGCGGCGATTTCGTTGTTGCTTTTGCCGAGCAGGGGCAGCCACACGCCGATATCGACCGAAAACAGGCTGCTTTTATCCATTTTATCAAAAGCATCCTGGCTGCCGAAAAACCACCAGGAAGTGTTGAAAAACTGCCGGCGGGGTTGCCAGGGCTGGGTAAATGTCAGCTGATCGGGGTAGGCAGAGGCGTCGCCAGCCATTTTGAAGGCCTCCACGCTGAGCATGGCCGAGGCCGTGTGGTGGCCGTGGGTATCGTATTTTTTGTCGTGGTAAAAGCGGTTGATCACCACGTCGGGCTGGGTGAGGCGCATGGTCCAGACCACATCGGAGAGCACCGCGTCTTTGTCCCAGATGCGTAGGGTTTCGTCGGGGCTTTTGGAAAAGCCGAAGTCGTTGGCGCGGGTGAAACGCTGCCGGCCGCCGTCGACGGAGCGGGCCATGAGCAGTTCCTGGGTGCGGAGCACGCCCAGCAGTTCGCGCATTTCGGGGCCGATGAGGTTTTGGCCGCCGTCGCCGCGGGTGAGGGAGAGGTAGGTAACGTCGTACAGTTTTTCGTTGCGCAGGTAGCTGATCATGCGCGTGTTTTCGTCGTCGGGGTGGGCGGCGACGTAGAGCACCGAGCCGAGCACATTGAGTTTTTTGATCGACTGGTGGAGTTCGGCGGCGCTGGGTTTGGCGGGTTGCTGGGCGCTGAGGGTTTGGAGGGGCAGGAACAGCAGTAAGAGGAGCCGGAGGGCTGGCAGAAGTTTCATAAAGACACCGGTGGGTAGTTGAAGGCGCGAAAATAGGCACAAAAAACAGGGCGGGGAAGGGAAAGGTTCAGGCGGGGGCGGCATCGAGTACCCATGGCTGAAGCCATGGGCTGATAATTGCCATGGGCTGATAATGGCCATGGGCCGATAATTGCCATGGGCTGATAATGGCCGGTGTTTTTTTGCCCTGATTCGGAAGCGGGATGCCGTTGTGCGGGGGCGCCAGGTTTTTAGTAAAAGCGGATGAATAAACCTTATAAACCCTCACCAACCTTATAAACCCTGAAAAAACAGGAGTCGCCCCGGCACTCCGGAACGACTCCTGCACGCAGAAAAACGGTTTTATGGAATGGTCTTACTTGCCGGCGCCCCGGCCGAGCATCCAGCCCACGACCCCGCCGGCCAGGCCGCTGACGACGGCGTTGGCGATGGGATCGATCACCAGGACGGCGAGGTTGCTCAGCAGTTTTACGCTGGCGTGCATGCCCAGATCGACGCTCAGGGAAGTGAGCAAGCCGATAATGGCGCCGGCGATCAAACCGCCCCGGAAGGTGGAAATACTGGCCCAGCGGCTGAACACCACGGCCAGCAACAGCGCCCATACCAGGCTGCTGACGCCATAGGCCCAGAGCTCCGGCGGGTCTTTCATCAAAGCATTGGCCTCGGCCGTGTACATGCCTTGCATGGTCGACATCAGGGCCATGCCGTAAACGAGCCAGCCCAACAGGAAGTGGGCAACGCCGCCGACGAGTGCTGCAAGTAAGGTTTTACCGTTCATAACACATTTTGTTTTGGTGAAAAATGCGGTTCGTTCGGCGAATGTAAAGAAGTTCGGAATTTTTTTGGTTGTTTATTTTTAAAATGCCATTGAAAATTTTAAAAACGAAAAAGGTATTGGATGGGGAAGGGTGGAGGATTTAAAACAAATGTTTTTGATGGGAAGGGGATTGCAAGTTGTTGTGGCAAAGATTATTGGACGAAAACGATTTCAACTTACTGTCAGCCCCCAGTAGGCCCCACCCCAAAAAACACAAAAAGCCCGGCAGACTTCCATCCGCCGGGCTTTTTGATTTATCCGATCCCTTTTCCTCAGTTTTTCACCGGCAAAAAGCTGTACTCTTTTCCGTAGCGCAGCATTTGCTGCACGAAATCGAGTTCGGCTTCCACTTTCACGTCGGTGATGTTGCCCTGGGCGTCGGTGACGGCCACGAGGCGGGGTTGTACGAAACCGCTGTACGGCTTGGTGGGCAGACTGGCGTAGCGGCCGCGCACTTCGGTGACGGTGGCGGGGTCCGCTTTTACGCCGTAGCCTTCCACGAGGGCGCGGGCGGCGTTGTAGTCGCCTTCGGATTTGATGCGCTGGATTTCGGCGAGCAGCTGGCCGAACAGTTCGCGGAGCCGGGCGTAGTCGCGGATGTCGTAGTAGGTTTTGCCGTTGCGCACTTCCTTCACGATGACGCCGTCTTTCTGGCCTTTTTCATAGGCCCAGGAGGCGACCAGCAGGCGGTTGCGCATGTGGTCTTCCTCGATGTTGTCGCCCGGATGGATGCGGCGCAGTTGCTGGAGCATGCCGTTGCGGATGTACTGGTCGTACTCGGCCTTGTAGGCTTCGGCGTCGGGCATGAGGCCCCATTCGATGAGTTTGGGGTCGGGCATGAAGTAGAGGGCCACGAGGTCGGCGCGGGCTTCTTCGAGGGTGCTGGAGTATTGTTTGAGTGTGACGTTGGGTTCGGGCATGCCTTCCTTGAGCCGGCCGCTGGCATGACCGATCACTTCGTGCAGGGCGGTGTGCATTTTGCCGCAGGCCTCGCCGTATTTCTGGGCGAGGGCGATCTCTTCGGGGTCATTGGCGAATTCGGCCACGGCCGCGGCGCCACCGGCTTTGCCGTAGGCGTTTTCGATGTTGTTCAGGCTGATGGATTTGGAGCCGTGGTCGAGCCGTATCCAGTTGGAGTTGGGCAGGTTGATGCCGATGGGCGTGGAGGGTGCGCAGTCGCCGCCTTCCATGGCCACGTTGATGACGCGGTACGACACGCCTTTCACTTCTTTCCGCTTGTACTCGTCGGGGATGGTCGAGTTGTCTTCAAAATACTGCGCATGCTGGCTCACGATGGCCATTTTGGCGGTGGCTTCGGGGTCGTTGTACTGCACGGCGGCTTCGAAATCGGCCTTGTAGCCTTTCGGGTCGTGGTACACTTCGATGAAGCCGTTGATAAAATCGATGGTGCTGGCGGTGTCCTGCACCCAGGCGATGTTGTACTGATCAAATGTGTTCAGGTCGCCGGTTTTGTAGTATTCGATGAGCAGGCGAATGGCTTTTTGCTGCTGCTCGTTTTCGGCGTATGGGATGGCTTTTTCGAGCCACATGATGATCTGGTCGATGGCAGGGCCGTACATGCCGCCCGATTTCCAGACCATCTCTACCGGCTGCGGACCGAGGCCGCCCACGAGTTTGGAATTGAGGCCGATCATGGGGGCTTTTTCGCCGGCGGCTTTCACTTTGGGGCCGTAGAAGGCGTCGACCTGCGCGGCGCTCAGGTTTTCATAAAAATTGACGGCCGATTCCTTGATCACGTCCACGCCTTCGTCCTTGTTGGTGCGTTTGGCCACTACGTTCGGGTCGAACAGGACGGGCGTGAGCTGCGCAACGAGCGCGCTGGCATTTTCACCCGCCGACAGGGGCAAAGCGGCAGGATCGCTGCCCTGCACCAGGCTGGCGAAGTATTCCTTGCTGAAACCGGGCGCAAACTTGGTTTCGTTGTAATGGTGGTGGATGCCGTTGGAAAACCACACGCGTTTGGCATACAACTCGAAAGCCTTCCAGTCGCCCGAATTGCGGTCGCCTTTATAGGTATTAAAAATGCCTTCGATCGTCTTGCGCACCGTCAGGTTGTATTTGCAGTGCTGGTCGTAGATGATGTCGCGACCGGCCAGCGCGGCCTGGGAGAGGTAGTAGATGAAGGTTTTTTGCTTGAGGGTGAGTTTTTCCCAACCCGGCAGTTCGTAGCGCAGAATCTGCAGGTCGGCAAAGGTGTCGAGTACGACTTTGTCGGCGCTGGCGGTCGTCGATGGCGCGGGTTTGTTGTCGGCCGGTTGTTGTTGGCAGGCCGCGGTCAGCAGGACGACCGACAAGGCTGTAAGGAGGGTGAGCGGAAGGAAATGTCTATACATTGGAATGAAAATTTTTGATGGTGTTGGGTTTTAGGGGTTGGGTTTTAGGGGTTGGGTTTTGGGCAAAAGGGGCGTTTCTGCTCTCGGATGCTGTCACGAGGCAAAGCTTCACGCGAGCGGTGGGCGGGTTTAGGTGTTGGGTATTGGGTTTTAGTATTGGGTTTTGGGCAAAAGGGTTGTTTCTGCTCTCGAGTGCTGTCACGAGGCAAAGCCTCGCGCGAGCGGTGGTTAATTTCTGCCGAATCCCAGGCATATCCCGAGAGCAGAAACGCCCCTTTTGCCCAAAACCCAAAACCTAACGCCCAAAACCCAACAACTATTCAACGACCAGGGCGTTCAGCTGGTTAAAGAAGTCTTTTGCTTTTTGCTCGACGGGAAATCTGTCGTCGCCCCAGGCGATGCGGCGGATGGAGCTGCCTTCCTGTTGCTGCACAAAGCTGTACACGTTGCCGGGGTGGTTGAAGTCGTATTTTTTCAAATCCCGATCGAAGGTTTTGAACAGGTTTTTCGCTGTTTTGGCTTTTGTGCCTTTTACTTCCTGCAACGCCAGTCCGGCGCCGTTGCGGCGAAAAATCTGCCCGTTTTCAAGCAGTACGAAGGAGGTCTCCTGTCCGGCAAACCCGCCGCCGTAGCCCCAGTGCAGCTGTTTGGACGGCATGTTTTCGGGGGTGTATTTGGTTCCGGGAGAGCATTGCCACAAACCTGCGGAAATCAACAGGGCAAAGGCGCTGAACAACAGAATTCTTTTCATTGGATCGAGTTGTATGGTGTTGATGTGAAAATATGCCGGGAGAGAGGGGGGGGCACTTGGCGGCTTATTTTGGGTTGCACGCAAAGGCGCAGAGACGCAGAGGGGTTTTTATCTCACGCAAAGTCGCAAAGCGCGCAAAGGAAAAACCGGAGTTTCTCCGCGCCTCTGCGGCTCTGCGCGCAATATTACATCACGGCGTAGTGACACTCCAACTTTGCGCCGCTTCGCGGCTTATTGGTTTGCACGCAGAGGCGCAGAGGGATTTTTGTCTCACGCAAAGTCGCAAAGCGCGCAAAGGAAAAACCGGGATTTCTCCGCGCCTCTGCGTCTCTGCGTGAAATAATACATTGCCGCGTAGCGGCCCCTCCCTTTGCGCACTTTGCGACTTTGCGTGAAACAACACAACGCCGCGTAGCGGCCCCTTCTCCGCGCCTCTGCGGCTTTGCGTGAAACAACACAACGCCGCGTAGCGCCCCCCATCACGCCGGTTCCACCTGCCGCGGACCAGCAGCCAGTATCTCCGGTTTGACCTGATCCGCAAATTTGGCAAAGTTTTTCGCGAATTCGCCGGCCAGCCAATGGGCTTTATCGTCGTAGGCCTTTTTATCGGCCCAGGTATTGCGCGGGTTGAGGATTTCGTAGGGCACACCGGGGCACTCGACGGGCATCGCCAGTCCGAATACTTCGTGTTCTTCAAAATCCACGAGGTTCAGATCGCCCCGCAGCGCGGCGGTAATCATGGCGCGGGTGAATGCCAGTTTGATCCGGCTGCCCACACCGTAGGGGCCGCCGCTCCAGCCGGTGTTGACCAGCCAGACGTTGGCTTTGCTGCGGCGGAGTTTGCTGCCCAGCAGATCGGCGTATTTGGCCGGGTGCAGGGGCAGGAATGGGGCCCCGAAGCAGGCGGAAAACGCCAGTTTGGGGTCTTTGATGCCTACTTCCGTACCGGCCACCTTGGCCGTATAGCCGCTGATGAAGTGGTACATGGCCTGCTCCGGCGTCAGTTTGCTGATGGGCGGCAATACGCCCGAGGCATCGCAGGTGAGAAAGAAGATGTTGCGCGGATTGCCGTCGGCGCGACTGGGCGACACGGCATTTTCGATGTGGTGGATGGGGTACGACACGCGGGTGTTTTCCGTGATGCCGCGGTCGGCGAAATTGACCCGGCGCGTGCCCTCGAAAAAGGTCACGTTTTCAAGAATAGCGCCGTGGCGGATGGCGCGGAAGATGTCGGGCTCCTTTTCTTCGGTAAGGTCGATGGTTTTGGCGTAGCAGCCGCCCTCGAAATTGAACACCTCGCCGGGGCCCCAGGCGTGTTCGTCGTCGCCGATGAGCGGGCGGTTGGGGTCGGCGCTGAGGGTGGTTTTGCCGGTGCCGGAGAGGCCGAAGAACAGGGCGATATCGCCGTTGTCGCCCACATTGGCCGAGCAGTGCATCGGCAGGGTGTCTTTCGTCTGGGTGGGCAACACGAAATTGATCACCGAGAAGATGCCTTTTTTGATCTCGCCCGTGTAACCCGTGCCGCCGATGAGCAGGCGTTTTTTCTTAACATTCAGGATGGCGAAATTGTGCTGCCGGGTGCCGTCGGTGGCCGGGTCAGCTTTGAGGCCGGGCACGCACAGCACGGTCCATTCGGGATCGAAAGCGGCCAGTTCGGCGCGCTCGGGGCGCAGGAACATGTTGGCCGCAAACTGGTTGCTCCAGGGTAGTTCGGTGAGCACGCGGATATTCATGCGAAAATCCGGATTGGCGCTGGCGCAGGCGGCCACGTCGCGCACGTACACGTCTTTCTTTTTCAGGTAGTTGCAGGCTTTGCGCCAGAGCTGATCGAACTTGCGGGCCTCGAAAGGCAGGTTGACTTTTCCCCAGTGGACCTTGTTGGCCGTGATGCTGTCTTTGACGATAAAACGGTCGTCGGGCGAGCGGCCGGTGAATTCGCCCGTGGAGATCACCAGGGCGCCGGAATCGGCCAGGCGGCCCATGCCTTTTTGAATGCTGTGTTCGACGAGTTCTTCGGGAGAGAGGTTCCAGTAGGCGGTTTTCCAGTTTTTCAGGCCATGTGCCTCGAGCGAGGCGGCGGGATTTTTAAATCCGACTTCTTGCATGTGGTGCTGCGTTGGTTGGGTGGACAGGAGCGCTCGCACGGGTTGTTTTTGGAAAAAACAACAATTGTGGTGTACCGTTTGAGCAGCGCAAAGATACGGCGGAGAAGGGCAAAAGCAGCCGAACCAGCACACGGCTTTCGCCCCATGTGCACTATCAAAGCAAATTTTCAAGGGTGCGGAATACCGCTACCAGGGATGCGCCGCGCGCCGAAAGGGCATATTCGATGTGCAAGGGCTTTTGTTGCACAAGGGTTTTGGTCAGCAGGCCGCTTTCTTCCATTTCGCGCAACGCCACGGCCAGCGACTGCCGGCTGGAGCCCGGCAATTGGCGCAACAAGGCATTGAAACGCAAAGGACCTTCCGTGGCCAGCCGGAAGATCTCCGGTTTCCATTTGCCGGAAAGCGTTTTTAACAGGCCCTGGGCCGGACATTGTTCGGCGCCGGTAGTATCGATTTCGGTAGTCATGTTTTTTTGACTTCTTGCGCAGCCTGGGCGATAAGCTGACTTTTGCCCCGGATCAGCTTGTTCTACTTTTTTATGAATCAATTTTTTACCCTTCTGGTTCTGGCGCCGCTGTGCTTTTTTTTCAGCCAATGCCAGGCACAAACCCGTGCAAATATCATGAACGACCATAACAACAACCCTCTGCTTTGCGACCCCGACAGCGGTTTTTGCGCACCGCCTGCAACCGCTGCCGCCGGCGCTCCTGTCGCCCCTGCGCTGCAAAAACCCGTGCGCATCGTGTATTTCACCGACCCGATCTGCTCCTCCTGCTGGGGCATCGAACCGCAACTGCGCCGCCTCAAACTCGAATACGGCGAATCCGTCGAGATCGAATACCACATGGGCGGACTGCTGCCTTCCTGGGACGTGTACAACAGCGGCGGTATCAGCAAACCTTCCGATGTGGCGCATCACTGGGACGAAGTGAGCGGCCATTATCAAATGCCCATCGACGGCGACGTATGGCTCGAAGACCCCCTGCCCTCTTCCTATCCGCCCTCCATCGCCTTCAAGGCGGCGCAAATGCAGGACGAGCACAAGGCGCTGCTGTTTTTGCGCCGCATCCGCGAAATGGTGTTTTTGGAAAAAAAGAACATCACCAAATGGGAGCACCTGCAACAGGCGGCCGTGGAAACCGGTCTGAATCCCGTTCAATTAAAAACGGACTACGACGGCGCCGCTCAGCAGCGTTTTCAGGACGACCTGGCCCTGGCCCGGAGCCTGAGCGTGCGGGGCTTCCCTACCCTGTTTTTCACCGACAGCACGCAAAACCGCCTGGTGCTGTACGGCGCGCGGCCTTACGAACAATTCGAACAAACCTTGCTGACCCTTTACCCCGATGCGCAAAAAAAGGCGTACGGCCGCAGTCCCGAACAACTGTTCCGCCACTATCCTACCCTGACGACGCGGGAATACGCCGTGCTGGCAGGCATCGGCATGCAGGAGGCGGAAGCGGTTTTGACGCAAATGCTCCAAAACGGGCAAATCAGCCGCTTTTCTAGCAAAAACGGGCCGCTGTGGAAATGGGCGGGGAAGTGAGTGCAGGTAACCCTGCCCTTAGTTGAGCATCTCAAACCGCACCCAATCCACCGCGCCGACTGTGCGCGAAGGGAAGTTTTCGTTTTTCAATACAAAATAAAGATCGTGAAAACGCCCGTCGGCAGGCCGGGTTAGCGGCATTTGCACTTCGATAACCGAAAGGGGTTCGCCGGTTTTGCCGCCGGGCAACGGCACGGTACCGGCCAGAGGACCGCCGGGTCCGTCGAGCCGCAATTCGAGGCGGCCGCCGCCGAATTCGTAGCGCTTGTCGCCCGTGGCGACGCCCACGCTTACGGCGTGCAAGCCGCCCAGGTCGGCGCGTTTGATCACAAAAAAACTGTTGTGTTTCAGGTCGTTCAGCACCACCGTATCGCCCGAAAACGGCCGGTAGCGCGTCACGCCTTTCGAGACCGAGTCGGCTGATTCGGCCTGGAAAAAAGCGGGGCGCAAAGCGAGGGTTTCGCCGTTTTCGAGGGCGGCCTGGGAGCTGCTGCCCCGGTCGCGGTAGCTGGCCTGGAAAATAAAGGTGCCGGGCGAGGGCTTTTTGCCTTTTGCCGGCGGCGGAATGGTCAGGGCATACTGACCGCTGACAGGCAGCGATTGTTTTACTTTGGCAGGGCCGCCGAGTGAAAGAATCCAGCGCACCATTTCGCCGGCATCTTCCTCGCTGATCTGCGGGTGTGCGCTCATGACCACCTGACCCCAGTTGCCGGCGCCGCCCTGGATCACTTTTTTGGAGAGGTTTCGCACGGCAAACTCGTCTTTGCGATACCGCTCGGCAACGGCCTGAAACGACGGCCCGTTGATCTGGCGATCTTCGGCATGGCAGGTGCGGCAGTCGGAGCGCTCGATCAGGAGTTTGCCGCGACTGTATTCGGTGGCCTGTTTGGCCTGTTGGTGGCCCTGCGCGATGGCGGTGATGTCGAAACCGGTTTCGAGGTAATCGATGCTGGTGGCCACCGAAGCGGGTGCGATGCCGCCGCTGGCCAGGGAGCCGTCTTCGCGGTCGGAGACTAGCAGGCGGTAGTCGAGCAGCGTACCGGGCTGGTAAAAGCTGCGGTTTTTGCCGCCGAAATCCCACACGACTTCGGGGGGTTCGTTGCCGACGCTGATTTTTTGTTTTACGGTTGAAAATGCGCCCCTCGGGTCGCGCACGCGCAACACGACTTCATACGTGCCGGGCGTCGCGTAGGTATGGGCGATGCTGTCGAGCGGGTTGTGTTTTTCTTTTTTCTTTTTGGTCAAACCCGCCTGCGACACGATACGGCCTTCCCAATGAAAAGGTTCGGTTTCGTCGCCGAAGTCGAGGGTATATTGCAGGTGATCGTTGTCGAAGTCGCGGGTTTTGGCAGCCGAAAACACGACGGTCAAGGGTGCGGCGCCGGCGGTTTTGTCCACGGCCAGTTGCGGGCGCGGCGGGCGGTTGCCGCGCACGTAGTCGATTCGGCTGATGCGGGCGTCGGGGTTGGAGGAAAACCATTGCGTACCGTATTCCAGCACCCAAAGCGAGCCGTTTTTGTCGATAAACATATCCATCGGGCGGCTCAGTTTGATCGAATCGGCGAAAGGTTCCATCCGGCTGAAATTGCCCGACGAGTCGAGCGTCACGGCCATCATCCAGCCGCGCATCCAGTCGTAGGTGATGAGTTTGCCGTCGTAATAGTCGGGCAGGCGGGTGTCGGAGGGGTATTCGTCGGCATAAAACACCGGGCCGGCCATGGCATTGCGTCCGCCGTTGCCCACAAGGGGAAATTCACTGGAATTGCCATATGGATACCAGATCAGCGCCGGTTGTGCGGGTGGCAGCTCGCGGGCGCCGGTATTGTTGGGCGAATTGTTGACGGGGTGTTGCGGGTCGAAAAGCGGTCCGTTTTTCCCCGTCGCAAAATCGTGGTCGCGGTACGGCTTGTTGTTGCCCACGAAATAAGGCCAGCCGAAAAAACCCGCCGCACGGGCGCGGTTTACCTCGTCGTGCCCCTGCGGGCCGCGGGCCGTGTCGGGTTCTCCGGCGTCGGGGCCCACTTCGCCCCAAAAGAGGAGTTTGCGCCGTTTGTCGAGCGAAATACGGAATGGATTTCGGCAGCCCATGACGTAGATTTCGGGGCGACCGAGCGCCTCACCCCCGTTCGCAAACAAATTCCCTTCCGGGCACACGTAAGACCCGTCGGGCAGCGGCCGGATACGCAGGATTTTGCCGCGCAGGTCCATGGTATTGCCGGAGGAACGCTGGGCATCCCAGGCGCTGCGGCCGGGGCGCTCGTCGGAGGGCGAAAAGCCCTCCGAGGCGAAGGGGTTGGTATTGTCGCCGGTAGAGAGGTACAGGTTGCCTTCGCCGTCGAATTCGATACAACCGGCGGCGTGGCAACATTCTTCGCGTTGCACGTCGACGGTGAGCAGGAGGCGTTCGGAAGCCCGGTCGAGCGTGTCGCCGGTAAACACAAAACGGGAAAGGTTATTCACGGCCTTGTTGCCGACCGGCGAATAGTAGAGATAGATCCAGCGGTTGGTTTCGTACCCGGGGTCGAGGGCCAGGCCCAGCAATCCGTCTTCCTCTTCCGAGTGTACGGGCAGCTTGGTCACGATGGTAATAAGGCCCGTGGCCGGGTTGAGGATTTTGATGGCGCCCCGGCGTTCGATAAACAGGATGCGGCCGTCGGGCAACATCTCGAACTCCATAGGCTCGGTAAGGTCGCTGGCCAGCACAGTTTTGACAAAACGGGTCGGGTCGGGGTTTTCGCGGGTGGTGCATTGGGTATAGTCGAGCCGTTTTTGCTTGCCGATGGCATAGCGGATACCGCCCAGCAAGTGTTGTAAAAAAGCCGGTTCCGCGTATGATTCTTCGGTATGGCCACCGGCGGTGTAAAATGCGCGGCCGCCGTCGTATTCATGGCACCAGGCCAGCGGATGGCAGGGGTCGGCTTCGCCGTGCTGGCACATGGTTCCGCCCTCGTAGCTGCTTTCGTCGATAGACAGGAGCACCTGCACGGCGGGATTGAATTCCTTGAAATTGTACCACTCGTCGCGGCGCATCCAGCTGGCGTCTTTCAAATGCCGGGTAGCGGGATGTTCGTGGTTTCTGACCGCGATTTTCGCATCCTGAATAGCCGGGTGCCCGTTGAAATATGCACCGGCCAAGCCGCCGTACCATTTCCAGCCGTATTCCGTATCGGTTGCGGAATGGATGCCCACGTAACCGCCGCCGGCCTGTATGTAGCGTTCAAACTCGGCTTCCTGCACGGGGTTGAGCACGTCGCCCGTGGTGTTCAGGAATACAACCGCTGCGTAGCGGCGCAGGTTCCGTTCGTTGAAATCGCCGGCATCCTCGGTCGTATCCATCATGATCTGGTTGTCGCGGCACAGCTGGCGAAGCGCTGCGATACCGGCCGGGATGCTGGCATGGCGGTAACCTTCGGTTTTTGAAAAAACAAGGATGCGGGGCGGTGTATGGTTTTTGGAGCAGGCGGCAAAGGCAAGGACA
>JAEUUU010000182.1 GCA_016787345.1 Saprospiraceae bacterium
GTGGTCGTGTCGGTACATACGCCGTTGAAAACCACCAAAGTAGCCGTCACCGTGCCGTCCTGATTGAACGTCACCACCGGATTTTGTTCCGTGGAAGTTGCAGGCGTACCGCCGGGGAAGGTCCACGACCAGCCGGTCGGGTTGCCCGTCGATTGATCGGTAAATTGTACCGTGGCTTCGCCGACACAATCCGTGATCGTGGCCGTGGCTGCTGCCGTGGGTTGCATGAACACGTCGACCACGGCCGAATCAACCACTACGCAAGCGCCGTTGGTGATCGTAACGTAGTAGGTCGTTGTCGCCATCGGTGTCACCGTCGGGTTCGGGCTGCCTGGGTCAAGGCTCGGGTCGGCCGGGATGGATGTCCACTGGTAGGTGTAGGCTGCGTTGCCGTCGGGGTTCAGTGCAACCGAACCGCCGGCGCAAACGCCCGCCGGATTGCTGATTTCGTCGTCGATAAATTCGATCTCTATGTTCTGTGACAGGGTATCGGAGCAACCGCCGCCCGAATTAACGACAAGCGTAACGGTAATTGTCCCCTCTTGATTAAAGGTCACGACCGGGTTCTGCTCCATTGACAATGCGGGTGTACCACCGGGGAAAGTCCAGGACCAGCCCGTTGGGTTGCCTGTCGACTGGTCCGTGAATTGTACCACTGCGTTATCGATACAATTGATGTAGGAGTGTGAAAAATCTGCATTGGGTGCAGGCTCTACGATAACCAGCGCCGAGTCGACAACCTGGCAGTCGCCATTCGTGATCGTCACGATGTAAAGGGTTGTCGTTTGTGGCGACACTACAGGGTTGGGACTATTGGCGCTCAAGGTTGGATCGGAAGGTTCGGACGACCATTGGTAGGTATAAAGCGCACTGCCGTCTGGATTTAGGGCCACTGTTTCGCCGGGACAGAAACTACCTGGGTTGGCAATTTCATCTTCAATCGTCACTACATCCAATTGAATCGTCGCAGTATCGGCACAGCCATTGGCATCCTGAACGATGAGTGTAGCCGTTACCGTGCCCTGGTCTGTAAATGTAACAAGCGGATTTTGCTCGGAAGAGGTCTGATTTCCGGGTGCAAAAGACCATTGCCAGGAAATCGGGGCGCCAGCAGTTTGGTCCGTGAATTGTACCACTGCGTCATGAAAACAACTTACCTGATTGGCGCCGATGCCGGCCGTTAAAGCAGGCGTCTCGGTCACCTGAATGGTTTCGGACCAGGGTTGAACGCAACCCTGATTCGGGATGAATTGATAGGTGTATGTTCCTGCTTGTGGATAGGTATAAGTCGGATTTTGCAGCAGACTCGAGTCGCCGGTGCCAAAATACCAGGTGCCGTTGATGCCGCTGGTATTGGTAAAATAGACGATCAGCCCATTGCACAGATCTTTATCGATTGAGCCGGACAGGGAAGCGCCCGGTAAAACGGTAATCGGCAGCGTTGTTGTCGCTTCGCAACCAAACTGGTTGCTTGCAACCAGCGTGATAACGTAGTTGCCCGCCGGCGCCGTAGCGATCGGATTGGCGACATTCGCATTGGGTGAGAAGGTTACAGAAGGCGGGTTAGCCGACCATTGATAGGTCAATACCTGACCGGGGTAAAGGTTTATTGCCTGCAACGTGAATGGCGTATTGGCGCAAAGTGAATCCTGGCCAATGATTCCAATCTGAACATTTACACTTACCCCTGTCACCGTGGCTGAGGCGGTATCGGCACAGCCATAAGCATCGGTAGCTACGGCAAAGTAGGTTGCCGTCGGACCGGCCGGAACGGTCAGGCTCAGGCCGCTTCCGATTTGTTGCCCGGACTGGTTGAACCAGGTGACCGTAGCGGTTGTGTTGATTGTTGCCGTCAGCGTAGCGCTGCTGTCGCAAGTATTAACAATGGCATTGGGGATCGAGATTTCAAGCGGCGTAATCCGGATAATCGTCAATTCGGCAGTGCCAACACAGCCTCCACCACTAACGGTGAGTGTGTAGGTCGTCGTGACGTCCGGATCGGCAATTACATTGGTTGGGTCGCCATTGACAAAGGTCAGGCCTGTTGTGGGCGACCATTGATAAGTTTGCCCGGCAGTACCGGTTACCGTAACCGGAATCGGACCGTTCTCGCAGTCTACCGCCGGGTTGGGCGCATTGATTGTAAAGGTCGGTATGCCCGTTATGGTAAAAGGAATCTGCAAAGAATCTTTACAGCCCGCGGCCGAGGTAATGACCAAAGTGGCGGTACCGCTTTCATTTTGCGTAAATGTCAACGGTGGCGGGTTCTGCAGATTGGATTGCGAAGAGCCGTTGGACCAGACAAACGTCCAATCCCATGAAACGATCGGACTCAGGTTGTCGGTTGAGTGATTGACAAACTGAACCGTAATCTGATTATCGACGCAGGCAAGCGTTACCAGTTCAAAATCGGCGTTTGGGTTGGATTCGGCGCCTATATCGGCAACGCCCAACGCCGTACAGCCGCTGGCATCTGTTACCCATACGGTATAAACACCAACCGGTAAATTGGAGATTGACGTACCGTTGACCTGTGTGCTGTCCGGGAAAGTCCATACATAATTGTAAGGAGAGGTGCCGCCCGTGGCCAATGCGGAGGCCATACCGGTGCTGTCGCCCACGCAAACTACGTCGGTAGTATCCGTCACCTGTAAATTCACGATGGTGTGTGTTCCGACAACGGCGCAAGCCGTATCGGCACAGCCGGAGATTACATCGGTTACCGTAACACAAACCAGCGTTCCGGCAGGTATGCCATTGAGTTGTGCAACGGGCGGGCTGTTCTGGATATTCCATTGATAAACGTAGTTACCTCCAGGCGGCGTGACAATTGCCGTTGCCGTGCCGTTATCAATTCCCTGACAATCGGCCTTGGTTGTAATCAGCGTCAGATTCAGGTTACTGATCGAATCAATCGTTACGGTGTGGTCGTGCTGACAGTTGTTAGCATCAAAAACGCAAACGTAATAGTCGCCAGGGCCTACGCCGCAAAGCGTGGGTCCGGTAAGACCCAAGGTGGGCCAAACGTATGTATAAGGGGGCGTACCGCCAACGCCGGTTACCGTGACGCAACCGGTGCTGTCGCCACAGGAAGGTGAAACGGATACGATCTCGGCATTCAGCGGGAGTGGAATATTGATGGTGTCGCCATCCGTGGTTGTACAGCCGTTCTGGTCGGTGACCGTAACGGCATAGTAACCCGCCGGCAGGTTTTGTTGCCCTGATACATTGCCAGCGCCATTATTCCAGTTGTAGGTATAGGGCGAAACGCCGCCGGTAGCAATCGCAACTACTGCGCCGCCATTAATAAAAATTGCGCAAGGGATATCCGTCGCGACGACATCTACCGCCAGTTGGTTGGGCCCCTGTAGGGTGACGTTATCGGTAAATGTGCAATTCTGTGCATTGGTGATGGTCAGGCCATACGTTCCGGAGGGAATATTGTCGTTGACCGGCCCCGTAGCGCCATTGCTCCATGTGTAGGTAAATGGCGGAAAATTGCCAAACACCGTAGCGGTGATACTTCCGTTCGGATTGCCTGCACAGTCTGGCGTAACATACTGATAACTCACAAAAAACTCGGAGCCGGGATACACCTGGATCGTTTCGTTATCGATACAGCCATTGGCATCTGTGATTTTTACGTTGTAGCTTCCTTGAGTGCTTGCCGTAATGCTGGTTGTTGTGGCCCCGGTATTCCACAAAAAAGAATAACCGCCATTTCCACCGGCGCCGGAGGCTGTAAGGGTAACGGGAGGCCCGTCACAATCAACGCCGGATTCGGTGATCGAAGCCACCAATTGAGCCGGTTGCTCAACTGTAACGCTACCGCTTGCAACCTCGCCATCCGTATCGGTCACCGTTACAAAATAAGTGCCCGCCCCCACCCCATAGGTGGTCTGGCCATTCTGGGCATTGCTCCAGGAATAGGAGTATGCGCCTGAACCGCCAGTGGCAGTAACCGTGGCCGTACCATTGGTGTAACCAAAGCAGGTCGGCTGCGTAAAGGTGAAGCTGAGTTGAATGGGCGGATTGGCAGCCGTCAGGCTAATGCCCTGAAGCAAAAGGAGCGCCAGCCAGACGCCTTTTTTCACATGATGCATAAATGTGTATCCAGTATTCATCGCGATTGTTCGTTCAAGGAATTTTCGATTTACCAGGGGGCGGTGTGGTTTTAGATTGATTTGATTATCAGCTAGTTGTCATTGGTTAGTCGGACTTCGAGTATCTCGGCTCTTCTTTCGAGCGAAGCGTCGACACTGTAGACGGAACGGCGGACGTCTTTGGGGTTGTCGCTTACGTTTTTGGCAGAAGTAGTTTCACCATAAGGCACGGTGGAAACCTTCAACTGCCCATTGGCGATGTATCCTTCAAACACCCCGCCGTTGTAACGGCGCAGGAAATTGAGCACACTGACAATCCGTCTTTTGGACAGCGCCATGTTGTACTCGGGAGTGGCCAGCGGACTGGCATAAGCTTTTACCATAATTTCTATGCTGGAGCCGCTTTCCAGAAATAAGGTTAGATTGCCGGCAAAGGAATCAAGGCGCATGTAACCGCCGTGTACGTTCATGTCGAAAAAGGCGTCCATTTTTCTTTCCGCCTCTGCCTTTTCCGCTCCTTGCAACCCTCGGGTTGCTTTTTCCATAAAGAGCGACCGGCGTGCCATGTAGTCCTTATATGCCTGATCGTAACCGGTAAACGTTTCTTCCGGACGCACCGTCCAGGAGGGCTTGTCGTTGTCGAAATAGATCGTCAACGGCAGATACATTTCCATTGTAGCAGGCGTGAGCCGGAGTTTTTTCAGAATAATTTCTCCCGGTTTGGCCGAACTCAACTCGTTTGACTGCACATAAGTCGTGTCGCTCGTAAAGCCTTCCTTATTGCCAATGATCATATACTGGCGTTTGCGTTCTACGCGCAGATCGGTTTGGTTGCCTTCGTCGCCTGTGCTGGCATCGGTCGAAAAGGTCCCGGTAATTTCAATCAGTCGTATGTGTACGCCATACAATGGCGCATCTGTCCGTTTGTTGTAGGTTTTTACCTGAAGGCCGACGTCGGGCTGCAGGTATAATTTTTCAGAAAATTTCCGACTGGATGGCACCACATGGGTTGCCACAAGAACCGTATCGGGCAGGTAGCCGTCGCGGTTGGCGATAATCATGTATTGCCGTTGGCGTTTGACGTCGAAATCAGCGCGGTTGCCATCGCCGGAAAATGCGGAAACCGGCGTCGCCTCGCGTGGCAACTCCGTGAGTGAAAAGATTACCTCATCGAGCGGCTCTTTGGTCAGTTCTGAAAAAGCAAGCGCTTCCAGACTGATCGGGAGCGCGGAGGCTTTGTACAGGTCGAAGCAGCACGCCTCTTCTGCAAAAATCATCGAACCTTCGCGGTTGGAAGCAAAGTAGGCCTGTTCTTCGTTTTCCGGAACGTAATAAACGTCGTGGTAACTGCTATTGACCGGGGCCGGCAAGTGCTCCGGCGTTTTGAATCCTTCGGTCGTTAGCGCGGATTGATAAATATCATACCCGCCAAGCGTCGGATAACCCAAAGTGCTGAAATACAACGTACTGGCCTTGTTATCGAAATAGGGCGTCATTTCATTTTCGGCAGTATTCAGGCCGTGCAGGTTGACCGGAACCGCAAAATTTCCGGCTGCGGAAAACTGTACTTTCCACAAATCCGTCCCCCCTTTTCCGCCTTCTCTGTCGCTGACGAAATACAAATCGTAATAACCGTCGGCTGTTCTGGCAATCGTAGGTTGTGTGGAGGTGGCGCCGTGTTTGTTGATCGTTTCCGGCAATTCGGTCGGCGCCGACCAGTCGCCATTCG
This sequence comes from Saprospiraceae bacterium, assembly GCA_016787345.1. GTDB lineage: Bacteria > Bacteroidota > Bacteroidia > Chitinophagales > Saprospiraceae > M3007. The sequence continues at coordinate 5,833 of JAEUUU010000182.1, forward strand.
GAAGGCGCCGCGACAGATACAATTCGCAACGAACCTCGGTTTCTCCTTTATAATCACATTGATTAAAAATCATCATCTGGCCATCGGGGCTGAATGCCACGTTAGCCGTGTGCCGGTTTTCGACGTTGAAAGGCGCCTGCTCAGGCTCGCGGCCCGGCAAAAGTTCCATTACCCGGGCCAAAGGTCGGACGGGATAATGGCGGTCTTTCCAGGGGATTTCGCGGAAAGAAGTGTAATACAAGGTATCGCCTTGCATCACCGCGCCAAAATCAGACTGGTTGGTATTTGGCACATCCGGCAGGCGCTCAACCATGGTATTGCGGTCGGGATTGGCGAGTTGTTCCATGGCCCATTCGCATTCATCCAGTTCTTTCTGGGCCTTCTGACGCAACTGAGCATCGCCTTTGGATGCAGCGAGGTATTTTTTAAAAAGGTTGATGGCTGCGTAATAATCCGTCCGGGTCTTTTTCAGGGAGGCCATCCAGTAAACCGCCTGTGGATATTGGTTTTTAGTGTCCAGTTCCAGCGTTTTGGCATATGCATCATCAGCAAGTTGGTAAGAGCCTAAAAAATGCGCTGACTGTGCGTATCCAAACCAGACGCCTGCCTGCGTGGAATCGAAAGCCAGGGCACTGCGGTAGTATTGTAGCGCCGCATAATAATCCTTGTCGGCAAATGACCTTTCTGCCGCACGTTCATATTGCTTCGGCGACTGGGCAGCCAGAAGGCTTGCCCAACCGAGCAATAACAGTATCCAGGATATTCGAGCGAGAGCATTCATAATATTTGTTAGTGTTTCCTCTGTAGATTGTTTTGGGACAGGTTTTCAGGCGATTAGTAACAAGGTTTTTCAGTTCATCTGTCAGCGTTTTATCTCTACGCCAATGATTTCCACCCTCCTTTCCCGCGATGCTTTGACGCTGAATATCGAGCCGCGTTCCTCGGTGTCCTCGATGCCTTTGGGGGCTTCGTTTTCACCGGTAGGTTCCTCGGTCACCACGAGCTGTCCCGACTCGATGTATTTGTTGAGGTAGCCGCTTTCAAAATCGGAGAAGTGGTTCATGATGCTGGAAATACGACGACCAGTGAGGCGCATGTTGTACGAACTGGCGGCGCGCGGCGAGGCGTGTCCCCGAATGGTGATATGTACTTCTTCTCCCCTTCTGAGCATGTCGTACAATACCTCTGTGAAAATCCGCAAACGGTTCCATCCGCCTTTGACTTCCTGTTCAAAAAACTGGTCGAGTTCCGCTACTGCCGAATCACGCGCCGTACCGCTTAGCCCTTCCGTGTAACGATCGATAAATTCCTGTTTACGAGGGTAATAAGCGAAGTACGATTCGCTATATAATTTCTTCGTAGAGGTCGCCAAAGTGCGCTTATCCGGCTCGTCGTTGTCAAAATACAGGTTGAACGGCAGGTAAGCCGAGAGGTCAAGCGGCCGCAGATAAAGTTCTTTATGCAGGGTAACAAAATCAACGGAGGCGATGTCGGGTGTGGCAAATTCCAGAGAGTCGGTAGAATATCCCGGTCGGGTCGCGATGATCTTGTAGCGCTTCTCGAAACCGAGGGTGTTGTGGTAATCGTTGCCGGTCGGATTGGTTTTTTCATCCGTCTTCCCGCTGGGTATCTCCACCAGTCGGAAGGTTACGTCGTTGAGCGGCTCTTTGGTAATTTCGTTAAACACCACGGCTTCGAGGTTGATGCCCCGAGTGAGGTATAGTTGTTTTTCGATCGTGGTGGTCGTAGTCAGGCCTTCGGTTGTAACCTCAACGGAATCAAGCGTATAGCCAAATTTCTGTACAACCACTTTATACCGGTGGTTGAAGTCGAGTTTGTAGTCGTAACGATTGCCCTTTGCATTTGTGCTGGTATCCGGCTTCATACGCGGGTCGATCGGGCCCAGATCTATAAAGCGGGCCGTCACGCCGGGCAGGGGCTTGCCGCTCTCTTTATCGAATACGGTAGCCACGAGGTTGACCTTTGCAGGCGGCAAGTAAAGCTGTTGCACCATTACATCATTCCAAACAACCGACGGGGTCTCAAATTTGACCGTATCAGGCTCAAAGTAGGGCTTGGTTGCCACCAGCATATACTTCTTGCCGGGATCGAGCGGGAAAGGGAAATTGTTGCCGGCAACCTGAATCTTTACAATGCTTTTTGGTCCTTCCGGCGTTATTTCAAACAGTTGCATTTCAGTTTTGGACAAAGAGTCCTTTGTCTCTTCGTTGAACGTAACCGCGATCATTTCCGGACGCACCAGATTGACCTGATACAAGTCGTAGCAGCAGGCTTCCTCCGAATAGTTTGTTTGTCCTCGCCGGTTTGAGGCAAAAAAAGCAGTTTTGCCGCTCTCGTTCAGGGCATAATACACGTCGTTGGCGCTTCCGTTGATGGCAGTGCCCAGGTTTTGCGCGGCGCTCCAGAATTGCCATTGACCGATGGCTTTGTAAATATCAAAACCGCCAAGGGTCGGATAACCCATGGTGCTGAAATACAGCGTTTGCGTGCGGTTGTGATAAAAGGGCGTTACATCGTCTTCGGGCGTATTGAGCGAGTCCAGGTTCACGGGCTGAAGGAAGGTGTCGCGCCCCATGCTGTCGCGCTGGATCGGGCTGAACCAGATGTCTCTTTTACCTTTTCCACCAGGCCGGTCGCTGACAAACAGCAAAACCTCTTTGCCCTCATTGGCGGTAAAAAAAGCGACGTTTGGCTCGGTCGTGGTGTAACCGGGCATGTTGACATGAGCCGGAAGTTTGACCGGCGGCCCCCAGGAATTGTCTTTCTTTTTGCGACGCTGGAAGATCTCAAATCGGATTTCAGCAGCATTAACAAACGACCCAACCGTGTAATACATCGCGTCGCCGCTCCGGTTGAACGTCACTTGCCCGGTATGTTGTTTTGGCTCGCTCAAAAAGTCTACATTGCTGACGGCCAAAGAGTTGCCGTCGGAAACTGCCTGTTTCACCCGGATCAAATGTCTTTGCGGCACATGGTTGTCTCCTTTAAACGGGGCGCTGTAAGAGGAGTACCAAAGCGTATCGCCTGCGGGGTATGGAGAGTACTCCGAGTACCTGCGGGTATTGATGATGGAATCCAGTTCGATGAGCGTGACCGATCCGCTTTGGTTTTCGGTCAGGTCCTGAGCCCATTCAGCATTGGCCAGACCCATTTGCGCATCTTTAAGTGCTTCGGCGGTCATCCCGGTCGGCGTATCGATGTATAAAAACCGGCGGTAAACTTGTTGCGCTTCCGCGTATTTTCCCAGCCGGAATTTGGCATCGGCAAGCCGCAACAACGGCAACCCGTCCGTTCCGATTAGTTTGTTGTCGACGAGTCGCTGGAATGCCCACTCGGCGCGCTCCGGGGCCGAGGTGGCCAGGGCCATTTCGCCATAACCGCGCAAGGCCTGCACGTGCAGGCTGTCGCCGCGCAATATCCAGGCATAGTATTGCATGGCGGCCGAGTAATCCCCTTCTGCCCGTCGTTCGAGGGCTTTTCGTTCCAGTGCGGCCAGCGAAGGGCCGCGTTCTACTCCGCCTTCAATTCGGTTCTCGGCGCCGGAATTGCCCTGTCCGTACAGGAATTGTACAGAAAGTATAAATAAGAAGATCGATGTCCGGATGGTTTTATTCATGGTTGTTGAATACAAACAAAGGCAGTAAGGCCGCTTATCGAATTAAATAAGCGGGCAGGATTTGAAGATAGAAACGGGTTTGACCCGGTACAGGCGATAAATAAGGGCGATTTCGGGACCGCCCCGGCGGTTGGTAGCCAGGGTAAAATCGGACAGATTGACGTCGTAGGTCACGCCAAGCGTCCAGGTGCGCCAGTTCACCTCGAACTGTGGCAGGATAGCATCGGTGTAACGATGGCGGAAACTGGCGCCTACTTGCAGGGATAGTTCCTTGTACGGCTGGCGGTTGAGGTGAAAACGCATACCCATGCCGTACACCACTTCGCGATAGCCGCCCTGGTGCTGGTACAAAGCCTGACCCAGCACATCAACGTTGTCGGTAACCTGAACCAGGCCCAACCCGTAAACCGACCACTTCCGGGCAAGGCGCACCTCGCCCGGGTCATTCAGGCTGGACGACCAGAAATCGTGATTGGGCCGGTTGATATGATGTAACCCCACGCCCACGTCCACCCGTGTGCGGGTTTTGGCGGCCTGGGTGCGGTAGTTGAGGCCCGCGCTCAGGTCGAAGTATTGTAAGTTGTCGCTGGCAAAAAGTTGATCTTCACGGGTTGCTGCCAGAGGATCAAAAATGCAATCCTGCCATTGTGCGTCGAAAGTCAAATGGCTGGTATTGAAGGCGCGCTGGCCGAAAGCCGGCGTAAAACCGAGGGTAAGGAAATTATTTCTGGCGACCGGAATCGTCAAAGCCAGCGGAACGCCGATTTGCAGGGAGGTGAGTTCAAGGTCGCCCTGGCGGTCATAATTGATCAAAACACCGCCGGAGATATAGCGATCATAGCGGCCTTTTTGATAGTAAAACTTGTTGTCGAGCGTACCCGAAAAGGTCAGGTATGGCACCGGCACGCTGCGCCACTGGTTGCGGTAGTTGCCGACAAACCGGAGATCGCCGCCAAACACACCGTTCAGGCCAGGACTCAGGTTGATCGGCGCATTGCCGAATTGCGAGAAATGAATGTCCTGGGCGGGCAGAACAGCCAGCGAAAAAAGTGCGATTGCCAGCGTGGAGAGTATACGTACGAAGTGTAGCGTCTTTTTCACAAGCGCCTGTTTTGGTTAAATGAATAAATGTGTAACCAGAGTCGGGATAAAACAAAAACCGGCGGATGGCGAAGTGATGCTGCCATAGATTTCTTAGCCAATACTAATCATGCGTTTGGGGCATGTGTCCAGCATAAATTGCAGGATGTGCGACAAACAGCAAAATCAGTGCCGAAAAAGAATAATACCGGAAAATGAGACTAGAAGCGGGAAGTGGGGTAAAAGTAGCGCTTTCCCCGAAGTGAAAAAATTTGCCAACTGTTAAAATGCAAAAGGCTGGCTTTTCGGGCCAGCCTTTTGCATTTTTATGCCATTATGCGTCTTATTTCAAATTTTCAAGCAAACGGCGCAGGTCCGTTTTTTCCCCGACAATACGGGAAACATCTGAAATCGGGACGCGCACCTGCTCCATCGAATCGCGCTCCCGGATCGTAACTGTATTGTTTTCCAGCGTTTCAAAATCGATTGTAACGCAGTAAGGCGTACCGATCGCGTCTTGCCGGCGATAGCGGCGCCCAATGGCATCTTTGTCGTCGTACTGACAAAGGAAATCGTATTTCAACTCGTTGAACACCGCGCGCGCCTTGTCGACCAGTTCTTCTTTGTTGCGCAAAAGGGGCAGTACCGCGCATTTGACCGGGGCGAGCGGCGCCGGAATGCGGAGCACGGTACGTTTGGCGTCTTCACCCTGGGCGTCGGGCACAGTTTCCTCCACCAATGCGTTGGAGAGCACCGACAGGAACATGCGGTCGCAGCCCACCGAGGTTTCTACGACATAGGGCACGTAACTTTCGTTCAGTTCCGGATCGAAATACTGCATTTTTTTGCCGGAAAGTTCCTGGTGCGCGCCCAGGTCGAAGTCGGTGCGGGAGTGAATGCCTTCCAATTCCTTGAAACCGAAAGGAAATTCAAACTGCACGTCGACGGCGGCATTGGCGTAGTGGGCAAGGTTGTCGTGGTCTTTAAACCGCAATTTATCCGCCGGGCCCACGGCCTTGTGCCAGGCCATGCGGGCGGCTTTCCAGTAGTTGTACCACTCCATTTCGGTGCCGGGGCGCACGAAAAATTGCATTTCCATCTGCTCAAATTCGCGCATACGGAAGATGAACTGGCGGGCAATGATTTCGTTGCGGAAAGCCTTGCCGATCTGGGCGATTCCAAATGGAATGCGTTGGCGCGAAGTGCGCTGCACGTTGTTGAAATTGACAAAAATGCCTTGTGCCGTTTCGGGGCGCAAGTACAATTTGCCCTCTTCGCCGGAAATGTTGCCCAGCTGGGTAGAAAACATCAGGTTGAATTGCCGTACATCCGTCCAGTTGCGCGATCCGGTATCCGGGTCGGCAATTTCCAGGTCTTCGATGAGGCTTTTCAGGTCTGCCATGTCGTTGTTTTTCATGGCAGTCGCCAGCCTTTTTTCGGTATCGGCGGCTTTTTGCGTGTATTCGAGCACCCGCGGGTTGGTTTCGCGAAACAGTTTTTCGTCAAAACTCTCGCCGAAACGTTTGGCGGCCTTGGCCACCTCCTTTTCCGCCTTGTCGTTCATCTTGTCGATTTCGCCCTCGATGAGCACGTCGGCGCGGTAGCGTTTTTTGGAATCCTTGTTGTCGACCAGCGGATCGTTGAATGCGTCGACGTGGCCGGAAGCTTTCCAGATTTTGGGGTGCATAAAAATGGCGGAATCTAGCCCGACGATGTTTTCATGCATCTGGACCATGGCTTTCCACCAGTATTCCTTGATGTTGTTTTTCAACTCGGCGCCCATAGGGCCGTAATCATACACGCCGCCCAGGCCGTCGTATACTTCGGAGGAGGGATAGATGAAACCGTATTCTTTACAGTGCGAAACGAGTCGTTTGAAAAGTTCTTCTTGCATGTGTTCAGGGAAAAAGTGGATGAGCCTTGCGGGAAGGCATCTTGTCAAAAGCGGCGCAAAGGTGGGGAAAAGAGGGGAATTTTTGGGAATAACGATTGCATTTTACACAAAACAGAACTCGTTTCCGAATCGGACATGAAGGCCACCTTTATCCGATTTGCACGATTTTCGACTTTTGATGGAATGTATGGATAGTTTGATCGCGAATTTGACCTGGTTTTTATGATGTTGTCAAACCGACCGCTCCCGCACCTCCTCCGCAGTAAGCCCGAATAATGGCGGCGTTTTTACACCCAGAATATTCAGGTACAAATAAATTTGCCCACGATGGTGTATTTCATGCTCCGTCAAGGCGCGCAACCATTTCCAGCAGGTGATGGGTGTGCCTGCGGGTGTTTGTACCTTTTGGGCCAGGTCTTCGGGCGTCAAATGGCTGAAAATCTGCATCGATTGGCGGTGAAGTTCATCCATCAACTCGAGCGGATGATTGTAATCGGCAGCAAGTTCCGCGCCGGCGCCCGGATAGGCCGGAGGCCGTCCGGCAACGGTTTCGGCATACAACCAGCGCTCTATCGCGGCCAGGTGGCGGACAAGGTCGCCCAATGTGAATTTGCCTTCCCGATAAGTCCATTCCAGGTGCTCCTGCGGGATGCACCCGATGACTCTTCGCGTACGAGCACGAAGTTTTTCATAATAGTCGAGAAATGTTTCGATATCCCTGATTTCCATGGCGATAAAGTATTTTGCCCGACAAATTAATGCTTCTTTTATTGAAAAAATCCTCTTTCAAAGATGCCACTTGTCTCTCCCTTGCCCTCCGATCACGATCCCGAAGTAGTCGAACTGGCCGCTTTTTTTAACGAAACACTGGGATTTTGCCCCAACAGCGTGCTGACCATGCAACGGCGGCCTGCCATCGCCAAAGCGTTTATCCAACTCAACAAGGCGGTGATGGAAAACAAAGGACGGGTCACCAGCGACCTGAAACGCCTCATCGGGTATTTATCGAGCCTTAGCGCGGGCTGTCGTTATTGTCAGGCGCATACGATTCGGGCTGCTGAACGGTACGGCGCAGAGCCCGACAAAATGGAGCACATCTGGGAGTTTCGCACCCATCCGGCGTTTTCAGCGGCCGAACGCGCCGCGCTGGAATTTTCCATAGCGGCCTCGTCCGTTCCCAATGCCGTCGACGAAGCGGTCGAAGAGGAACTGAAACACCATTGGGACGAAGGTGAAATTGTGGAAATACTGGGCGTTATCGCACTTTTCGGCTACCTGAATCGCTGGAACGACAGCATGGGGACTACCCTGGAAGAACCGGCTGCCGACAGTGGCCGCCAATGGCTGGGGAAACAAGGCTGGACGCGTGGAAAACACGTATGAGGCAATCAGTCTTTTTGAAAATATAGCACCCAGTTGCCATCCGTATCGATGGCCTGGGCATTCGGGAAACAGGTTTTGAAAACTTGTTCGAAAAAGCGCTTTGTGCCGCTCCGTTCGTGCGTTTGGTTGTACAGGCAGTTGAACAGCAGCGTTCCGCCCGACTTCAACCGTTGGAAGCATTGTTGCAGAAATTCTGGCGTGCGGAATTGCGGCGGCGTCAGGTCGTCTTCAAAAATGTCGACGATCACCATATCGTACTGTTCTTCATTGACATCTACAAAAACCTCCGCATCGGCCACGATGATTTCCACCGGGCTTTCAAGGCGCGTTAATGTGTATCGGGTAGCCAGGTCGGCGATGGCTTCGTCCAGTTCGACGGCGGTGTAATGGTATTTGCAACCGTATATTTTTTCCAGCATAAAGGGTACGCTGCCCAGGCCAAGCCCCAACAACAAGACGTCGTGATATGGCTTTTTTTGCACCTCGATTTGTGCAAATGCCCGGTTGAAGTTGCGGTACAAATCGTCCCAGGAATACACAGCGTTGCCGCTGAGCAGTTGAAGACGGCCCCGAAACAGCAATACCGTCAGTTCGGGATTGAGGTCCGAGGCCGTCATCTCCAGCACCTGCGGCTGGAGGTAGGAGAGCCATTTTTTCCAAAAAGGGATCTGCACCTCGTTTAGTTTTTCTTCTTTTTCTTAAACGGGTCCCACTGGTCGAGCTTGTCTTTTACGTCGTCGACCTTCTTCTGGCCTTCATTACCGAGCGCTTTTTTAGCTTCTTCCTCGGCTTTCTTTTTGGCCTCCTCTGTTTTTTGGTTGGCGACGTTGCGCAGGCTGTCGGCGGCTTTTTCGGCAGCGGCTTTCGCTTTCTCCTTAGCCTCGTCTACTTTTTGGTTCACGACGTTGGTGACGGAATCACGGGCTTGCTGCAAGGCGGCGCCCGCGGTAGCGGTGGCTTGGTCTTTAATGGTGGCCTGCCCATCACTGCCCAGTACTTTCATGGCAACTTTGGGGTTGGCGTAGCTGCCGGTGAGGTCGAAGCGCACGTTGATGTATTCGCCCTGAGCAATGCTCACGCCGACTTTTGACGCTTCGGAAGCCAGCAAATTGAGCCCCGAATTGGCAGCGCTGCCCATCGAACTGCGCGGTACTTTGGTCAGCACCTGATAGTTCATGTCGCTGGTCAGGCTGTGCGATCCGCCTATTTGCATGGCGACGTCCTGCATTTGCAGGTTGAAGGGCTTGACGATTACCTGTCCATTTTTGATTTCAAACCAGTTGCGGGTGTTTTTCAACTCCAGTTTTTGCAAATAACCGATGTTGAGTTTGGAACCCATTTCATTGAAGGGTTTGAAATTATTGACAATGGCATTGATTGTCTCCAGAAAACCGGCTGCCGACAGCGTGGCGAAATCGGGTGTCATGTCTTTACCCATCAGGCCGGCAATTGAGAGAGAAGTATTGAAGCGGCCGTCGATCGACTGCGCAATGGGGGCGAATGTTTTTACCGTGGCGAAGTTCAGATAGGCATCCCGGAAACCGATGTTTTGCAGCGCCATGTCCATATTGAAGGCCGGTTTTTCGACATTTTTGGTGTCGTAGGAACCATCGAGCGCCACCTGTCCACCGAGCAGATCGGCCGTACAGTTGTTGAGTGTGGCAGCGCTGTTTTTTACAACAACCTGGCCGTCCAGATTATTCAGTGTAAGATTCGTGTATTTGACCTGCCCGAAATTAGCATTGAGCGTCATGTCCATGTTCTCCGGCACAGGTATGACCTCGGCGGGTGCGGCAGGGGCCGCGGCGGCGGTGCTTGTAGCAGCCGGCGCTTCGTCGGTCATGAATTGGTTGAGGTCGAAATAACTGGAGCGGAGGTTGACCGTACCTGAAACCGTCTGGTTGTCAAAGAGATAGTTCCAGGCATTGTTGATCTGGCCGCTGCCGCCGAGGTCGCTTTCGCCGAGTTTGAGGCCAAAATTCTCGACGGTCATTTTATTGGGCATGAAGTGGCCTTTGACCGCCAGATTGGAAATGTCGTAAGTATCGTATTTCAGTCGGCCGATTGCGCCGTCGATGCTGAAATCCCAGCGGTCGAAGACCTTTTCAGTCGCCGCGGGCGGCACGTCGGTCGGCACTTTCCCGACGCTCGGGTCGGGCTCTTCGGTCATCCACTCATTGGCATCGAAATAGGCGGAATTGATGTTCAGCGCCCCGGTCATGGTTTTTGTCGTCGAAAAATAAGCCAGGATATTATCGATTTTGCCCGATGCGCGGAGGTCGCTTTTGCCCAGTTTGGCGTCGAATGTTTGAATATTGACCTGCTGCGGGGTGAGGCTGGTGCTCAGGTTGTTAATCTTGACGGCTGGCATATCGGCCGATTTGTAAGAAATGCCCTGCATGCCAAAGTCGCCGGCCATCTGCACCTGGTCGTATTGCTGCCGGTCGATCTGGCTCATGGCCGCTTTGACGACCATATTGGCACGAATGATACCGGCCAGTTCCTGAACGCCATCGACCGGGAAGGCTTTGGAGAGTTCGCCGAGGTTGAGCGAACCGTTGACTTTCATATCGACCGTTGGGTCGCTGACGGGTGTTTTCAGGTTGAAATAACCTTCCAGCGGGTTGGAGCCGATGCGGAGAGAAAATTTGGGAATATTGACCACCAGTCCGTTCAGCGAAGCGCCGGGGCTGCTGATCGCGGCATCGACGTTGATGTTGCTGACACCCAGGGGCAAGGCCGGGTATTTGAAATCGGCGTTGCCTATCTTGAAATCCAGTTTGAAAGCCGGGTAAGTGGTTTCGTTGTATTTGCCTTTTGCAAAGCCGCCGAATTGTACGGTTCCATTGGCCTGAACGTCGCCGAAATCTTTGGTATAAGCGCCGGGGACGATTGACAGGAGACTTTTGAAGGTATTCTCCGGCGTGCCGAATTTGAGGTCCATCAGAATATCCTCGCTGTTTTCCGGCATTTGTACCCAGCCATCGAGCAGCAGGCGCAGGTCGTTGACCTGCAAGCTGTTGTTTTTCAGCGTAAAGCGCATATTTTTCATATCGGCCGAAAGCGTGGTCGTCCAATCGGTGCGGGCGTTGCGCAGGTATTGGATGCCGCCGTAATTGACGGAAAGGCCCTGGGCGTGGGTTTCCATCGTGAGGTCGTACAGGTCGGTGTAAAATTCGCCGCTGCCCTCGTGATCGAGCCCGGTAATTTCGACGTCCATGTCGAGCGAGCGGTCGTTGTAGCGCAGCGTGCCCTCGCTGATGGCGTAATGGTCGAGTTTGGTTTTGCCGCCACTTTCCGTTTCCTGGATAGGTTTGGCGGTATCATCTGGTTTGGTGATGTCGTAGTTGGCTTTGCCGTTCGAGAGCACATACACGTTCAGAACCGGCTTTTGCAGGTACAGGCCATTGATCTCCACGGCATCGCCGAAGATAGCCGACCAGAGGTTAACAGCGACGTCGAGGCGCTCGCATTGCACCAGTTTGACGCCTTCGAATTCCTGCACGCCGGTTACCTCCAATCCTTCGAGCCCAACGGAGAGGCGTGGGAAATGACGGAAAAAGGAAATATTGACGTCTTTGAACTCAACTTTTGCATTCAGGTTTTCGTTCGCGGCAGTTTTTACCTGGGCGACAATTTCATCCTTAAACATGTAAGGCAATATCAGCAAGAGCCCCAAAAGCAGGAAAAGGACGATAGCAATGCTGAACAGTACTTTTTTCATGGCGGTATGTTACGATCAGTGGAATTAGATTTACGTATGCAATAACGATGTTCGGAAGGATTCGCTTTTCACACCGGGCAAGAAATTTTTTCAGAATTACCTTTGGGGCATGAATTACCAAGTACATTTCCTCGATCGGCAAGAAGACTTCGATCGCCAGATGGAAGCCATTGCCGGATTGTCCTGGATTGGCTTCGATACCGAATTCGTCGGTGAAAAGACTTATATCCCGGTCCTTTGTCTGATTCAGATCGTGACGGAACACGAAATTCTCCTGGTCGACACCGTTCGGATCAAAGATCTCGGTCGTTTTTTGGATATCCTGACGGATCCGCAGGTACTCAAAATTACGCATGCCGGCGACAACGATTACCGTTTGCTATACACCTTGTTCGGGATTGTGCCGCAAAATACGTTCGACACCCAAATCGCCGCCGGTTTTGTCGGATACAACTACCCGGCCGGTTTTGGAAAAATCGTGGAGCGGGAATTGCGCGTCAATCTGGCCAAAAGCCACACGGTGGCCAATTGGGAAGCCCGTCCGCTCGACCCCAAGGCTGTTGAATACGCCATTGAAGACGTTAAATATCTTCCGGCGCTGCACCAACGCCTGACCAGTAAATTGCATCGCCAACAGCGCGTGTCGTGGGCGCAGGAAGAAAACCACAAGTGGGAAAACGCTGCTTTTTACATCGTCGACCCCTATAAAGAGGCCATTGCGAATGATTTTATTCATCAACTGAATTTTCGGGAAAAAGTCTTTCTGCTGCGCATTTTCGCCTGGCGGCGCGAAAAAGCCGCCGAATTAAACATCCCGAAAGAAACGGTGCTGCAAAGCCGGCACGTGACCACAGTGCTTCGTTCCACGAAAGACGGCCCCAACGGATTCAAGTCCAACCGTACGCTGGCCGAAGGTATCTGGCGCAAGTTTTTGCCGGAATGGCAGGAGTTGTGGAAACAACCGGTGACCGAAGAAGAGACCACTTTCATCAACGGCCTGCCGGCCCCGGCGCCCGACAACCCTGAACTCGAATGGACGATGGAACTGCTGTACCACATGATCAAAAAGCAGTGCCTCGAACACGAAATCAGCGCGGCTTTGCTCATGCCCAAAGGGGATTTCAATAAATTGAAAGAGGGGCACGCTTTCGACCCCAATCTGCTCGACGGCTGGCGCGCCAATCTGCTGGGCGAAAATCTGGTCGACTGGCTGCGCAAACGCAGAACCATTCAACTGGAGTGGTACGAAGGAACCTGCCGGCTTACAATGCCCTGAACATGGATAAACTACTGGAAGTAAACAACCTGCGCATCGTATTCGATGGTGAAAGCGGCCTGAATACTGCTGTCGACGACATTTCATTCGATGTTTTCCGAGGCGAGACACTCGGGATTGTGGGCGAATCGGGTTCGGGTAAATCCGTCACGGCTTTGTCGATCATGCGATTGTTGCCGGAGCCGCCAGCGCGTATTGCATCGGGACAAATTCTGTTTCATCCGGGCGGTCAAATGCAAAACGTTGATCTTTTGGGTCTGGAAGAAGAGGCGCTACGGGCGTACAGGGGGGCAAAGGTCTCCATGATTTTTCAGGAACCCATGACTTCTCTGAACCCCGTTTTTCGCTGTGGCCACCAGGTGACGGAAGCCATTCAGTTGCATCAGAAAGTTTCTTTTTCAGAAGCGAAAGACAGGGCGCTGGCATTATTTGAACGGGTTAAACTGCCCGATCCCGCGCGTATTTTCCGCGCTTTTCCGCACCAGATCAGCGGCGGCCAAAAACAAAGGGTGATGATCGCCATGGCCATCTCCTGCCAACCTGATTTGCTGATCGCCGATGAGCCCACAACGGCGCTTGACGTGACGGTGCAAAAAGCCATTCTGGATCTTCTGCGCGAACTTCGAGAAGAACAGCGTCTTTCCATGATGTTCATCAGCCACGACCTGGGAGTAATCGGTGAGATTGCTGATCGTGCTATCGTCATGAACAAGGGAACAATTGTGGAGGAAGGAAATGTAGAGCAAATCCTGAAACAGCCGCGGCACCCGTATACGCAGGGGCTCGTAGCCTGCCGGCCTTCATTGCACCGAAAACTGTATCGTTTGCCTACCGTCCCCGATTTTGTGGAAAACGGGCGTTTTGATGCGCGTATCGTGTCAACCATTGAAACGGAATCACGCAGAAAAACGCTGTACGCGAATAAACCGGTTTTGCAGGTGGAAGACCTGATCGTGCGCTACCCCGCCAGCAAAAACTGGCTGGGTAACCCGGTTGAATATACCCATGCCGTCGACAAAGTGAGTTTTGATCTTTTCCCCGGAGAAACGTTCGGTTTGGCCGGCGAATCCGGCTGCGGAAAAACAACGCTGGGGCGTGCCATTGCCCACCTTACCCCTATCCATGCAGGCGCCGTGCAGTATAAGGAGGCAAACATATCGGCCTTAACCGAAGCGGCATTCCGGCCGTTCCGAAAAGATATCCAACTGGTATTTCAGGATCCCTACTCATCACTCAATCCGCGTATGACCATCGGGGAGGCAATTCTTGAGCCCATGCAGATTCATCGTTTGCACGGCAATGAGCGTACGCGAAAAGAAAAAGTGGTTGATTTGCTCGAAACAGTCGGATTGACAGCCGAGCATACCCGACGGTATCCACATGAGTTTTCCGGCGGACAGAGGCAGCGTATTTGTATCGCCCGTGCCCTGGCACTGGAACCCAAATTAGTGATCTGCGACGAAATTGTCTCTGCACTCGACGTGTCCGTGCAGGCAACAGTATTGAATCTTCTGATGGAATTACAGGAGAAATTCGGGCTCAGTTACCTGTTTATCTCACACGATTTGAGCGTGATTAAACAAATGTGCGACCGCTTAATGGTCATGAATCGCGGCCGTACGGAACAGATCGGCTACCCCGAAGACGTATTTGCCCGACCGGAGACAGAATACGTACGCAATCTTATCGATGCAATACCAGGAAAATGATGATGAATGATGAATGATGAATGATGAATGGTTGATAAAGGTTGATAATAGTTTATCAGAATTTATATCAACCGCGACCAATATTCATCATTCATCATTCATCATTCATCATTTCAAATCAGTGGCAGATGGCGACTTTGCGCATAGCGGAGCCTTCGGCCGTACGCACCCAAAGGAGGTACATGCCTGAAGCCTGATTGGCCACGTTCATCGTGAGTTGGCCCTGCTGGAAGTTGTTGGTCGTCTGGCGAGCCACTTCGCGGCCGCGGGCGTCGAACAGCGTCAGGGTCACCTGGTCGCTTACTTCTGCTAGGTCGATGTTGACGCGCACCTGATCAACAGCCGGGTTCGGCGTGATGGTCACCTGGTCGTCGTCGAGGCGGTTGGGTTTCTCGCTCGTACTGGTGGAATACCCTTCCAGTTGGAGGCGCTGTACCACATCGGCGCCCGACCAACCGCCGTCGAAGAAAGTGTAGGCGGTGCCGTTGCCGATACCCAGCGGCGTAGACGGGAAGTTGAGGTAGAACCATTCTTCCGGAGAATTCATGAAGCGCATATCTCGCCCGTAGCCGGCTTCGAGGCCGTTGTAGTAGAGCGAAACGTAGTACACGTGGTTCGGTTTCAGTTCAACCGGTTGGCCGGTCAGCAGGTCGGCAACTGGAGCGTCGATCAGCACGCCGTCTTCTTCGAGGCCGGTCATGGTGTACACGCCGTAGCCTACCTGGGTCAGGTCGTCGAAGGAGCTGGCCAGATCAATCGTGCCGTCTTCGTCAATGTCGCCGTCGTACAGGAAGATATTGATGTCGTTGGCCGTGCCGCCCGGCGGTACGTTCGGTACGTACACCGAGTCGATGTTGGAGATACCGAAGGTCACGAAGGTGGCGTTGCCGCCATTCGGGCCGGTCACGCAGATCGCGCCTTCCTGGTGAAGGAAACCGCCGGAGATGAAGTTGGCATTGGAGGTACCCACACCACCCGGGTCGTTCACGAGATTGTCGGTAGCGAAAGTGTACTCCGTGTGCACGAATTTGCGGCGGAGCGTATCGCGCGATTCCGTGTAAACGCTGTTGGTGTATTCCACATTGAATTCGCCCAATACCGCCGGCGGCAGGTAGCCGGGGAAATACTGGAACACAGAGGCGGCTGGGTCAACCGTCGGAATAACGGAAGTAAGTGTAACGACGTTTCCGCCCGGCTCGGTGATTTCGGCCTTCAATTCCACATTTTCGAGGGTGGCAGGCGTGCGGTTGACAAATCGAACGCCCATGTTCACAAGGCTGTCGACCTGGCTGACCGGCGTAGCGTAGTGGTACGGGCCGGCAGCGTCGTAGAAGCGCGGAAGTGCAAACTTGACAAACACAGGCTGACCGGCATCGAGAACCGGTGTGATCAGTTCGCCCGTTGCACGCGGAATAAAGATAGCAGGAATCGTAACCAGTGCTGCAGAGTCGAGGCCCGTCATGTTGTACAACGTACAAGCGGCATCGGTGGCGGTGTTATAGTGATTAACAATGATAACGGCCTTGGCGCCAGCCTGCTGGGCATTGTAGGCTTTAAGGCTGAACGAGCAAATACCGCGGCGAATCAATACGATTTTGCCCGTCATATCGATACCGGCCGGATTACAGCCGAGTGAATCGCCCGCTGCATCGCGGTACCAGACGAGTTCACCGTCTACTTCTTCGGTCAAATCAATGCCCCATCCGCTGGTGCCCCCAAAAGAGCAGGCGTCTCCAGCCACATAGTTGGTCGCAATGGAGTTGGGAGAAAGGATTTGGAAAATAAAGTCGTCGTCCCAGGTTCCCACCTGGGCATTTGTGGTCTGTGCCAGGGAAAGCAGGCAGATGGCGAAAATTAAAGTAAGATGCTTTTTCATGCTT
>JAEUUU010000026.1 GCA_016787345.1 Saprospiraceae bacterium
GATCCGAGCTTTACGGGCGCCTTTTTACCCGACGAAAAAAACATCAGCGCCCAGGGCTTCAGCGCCCAGTGGAAAGTGCTGAACCTCAACCGCAACTACCCGCAATCGTGGATCAGCGATCAGGAATATTCATTTGCGGAAAGTACGTTCGGGGTCGAGTTTTTGCTTCCGATCGACAACTACCAAAAGTCGATGCGTTCGGTGAAATACGCCATTCTGTTCATCAGCCTTACGTTTTTGGTGGTGTTTTTCCTCGAAATGAGCCAGTCGCGCCGCGTGCATCCGTTCCAATACGCCCTGATCGGGCTGGGGCTGGTGATCTTTTACACCTTGCTGGTGTCGATCTCCGAACATCTGCATTTCAACGTGGCTTACTTCATCGCCGCGGCCATGACGATTGCCCTCAACGGTTTGTATGCCCGCGCCCTGTTCCAATCGGGCCGCATGGCCATGCTGGTGGGCGGCACCCTGGCGCTGCTGTACGCCTTCCTGTTCGTCACCCTGCAGTTGCAGGATTACGCCCTGCTGATCGGCAGTCTGGGGCTGTTTGCCACCCTGGCGGCGGTGATGTATTTCTCGCGGCGGATCAATTGGTACGGGGCCTGAAAAAGCCGTTTGGCGTCGAAAGGCGCGCATTGGCCGGAAAACTGAAGCGCCGGGGCGGTATTCCGCTCCGGCGCGCTTTATTTTTACCCGAAAATTAAATAAAAACCCACCCACCATGCGCATCCGACTCAGCCTGCTGCTTCTGCTGGCCCCTTTGTACTGCCTGTTTGCCCAAACGCCGATCACGCTGGAAGACATCTGGCAAAACGGTACCTTCTCCACCAAAGGCGTCCCGGGTTTCAATTTTCAAAACGACGGGGTGCATTACACCCGCCTGGCCGGCGCCACCATCGAGCAGTACGACCTGCGTACGGGTGAAAAATCGGGGCTCATCTTCGACGCTTCCACGGTAAAAACCGACGCCAAAGACTGGAACGGCACGTTCGACGGCTACACGTTCAGCGCCGACGAATCGCGCATCCTGCTCACCACCGCCACGGAGCCGATTTACCGCTGGAGTTCAAAATCGCAGTTTTTTGTTTTTGACCAAAAAAGCCGGCAACTCACCCGCCTGTTCGACGGCGCCAAACAACGCTATGCCCATTTTTCTCCCGACGGCTCGAAGGTGGCTTTCGTGGTTGAAAACGACCTGTATTACAAGGATCTGGCTTCCGGAAAGGTAACCCGCGTCACCACCGACGGCAAGACCAACGCCATCATCAACGGCGCTTCCGACTGGGTGTACGAAGAGGAGTTCGAACTCGTGCGCGCATTTGAATGGAGCCCCGACGGCGCTCGCCTGGCCTTTCTCCGCTTCGACGAAACCGAAGTGCCCGAAATGACCATGGAAATGTACCGGGGCGGCATGTACCCCGAAGAAGTGACGTTCAAATACCCGAAAGTAGGCGAAAAAAATGCCGTCGTGACCGCCTGGATTTATGAGCTCGCTTCGGCCCGCAAAACGGCCGTCGACCTGCCCCGCGACCCGGGTCTCGACGATTACCTGCCCCGCATCGCCTGGACGCCTCCGGGGGCCCGGAGCGGCCTTTGCCTCACCTGGATGAACCGCCACCAAAACCACCTCAAACTCCTGCTCGCCGACCCTGCCACCGGCCAAACCAGCCTGCTGCTCGACGAAACCAACAAATACTACCTCGACCTCCACGACGTCAACTTCCTGTCCGACGGCTCCGGCTTTATCTGGCAAAGCGAAAAAAGCGGCTACAACCATCTTTACCGCTACGACATGAGCGGCAAGGAAGTAGCGGCCCTGACCAAGGGCAACTGGGAAGTAACCGGCCTGTACGGCGTCGACGAGAAAAAAGGACAGGTGTTTTTCCAGGCCGCGGCCAAAAACCCCATGCAGCGGGAGTTGTACTCGGTCAAACTGAACGGCAAGGGCATGAAAAAACTGACCAGGGAAAAAGGCATGCACACGGCACAGTTCAGCAGTACCTTCGACTACTTCGTCAATACCTATTCCACCATCAATACCCCGCCACAGTACGCCGTGTGCGACCGCTCGGGAAAAGTGCTGCGCCAACTGGAGCAAAACCAGCCCGTGCGCGAGCTGCAAACCGACCGCGGGGTGGCGCCGGTGGAGTTTTTTGACTTTAAAACCTCCGAAAACGTGCTCCTCAACGGCTTTATGATCAAACCGCAGGGGCCGCAATACGCCGGACAAAAACTGCCCGTGCTGATGTTTGTGTACGGCGGCCCCGGCAGTCAGCAAGTGCTCGACCAATGGAAAGGCAACAACTACTGGTGGTTCCAGATGCTCGCCCAGAAAGGCTACGTGGTGGCTTGCGTCGACAACCGGGGCACCGGCGGGCGCGGCGAGGAATTTAAAAAAATGACCTATCTCAACCTCGGCCAACTCGAAACCCGCGACCAGATCGAAGCCGCCAAATACATGGGCACCCTGCCTTTTGTCGACCCCGAACGCGTAGGTATCTTCGGGTGGAGCTACGGCGGCTACATGAGCAGCCTCTCCCTGCTCAAAGGCAAAGACGTGTTCAAAACCGGCATCGCCGTGGCGCCCGTGACCAACTGGAAATGGTACGACAGCATCTATACCGAGCGGTATATGCGTACCGAAAAAGAAAACCCGCAGGGCTATGCCGACAACTCGCCGACCAATTTCGCCGACCAACTCGAAGGCAATTACCTGCTCATCCACGGCCTGGCCGACGACAATGTGCACTTCCAGCACACCGCCGAAATGACCAACAAACTCATCGCCGCCAACAAACAGTTCGACACGATGATCTATCCCAACCGCAACCACGGCATCGGCGGCGGCAATGCCAAAATTCACCTGTATACGCTGATGACCCGTTTTCTCGATGAAAAACTGAAAGGGACGGGGGAGGAGAAGGTGGTGAAGCCTTAATGCCAACTATACCCTATCGGGTGTAATTTTGGTTTGATTTATACTTTTTACACCCGTAAGGGTATACTTTGCTTGGATTCGTATATTTTTGTACCCGAAAGGGTATAAAAATGTTGATACGAACTTTTGTAAAGGAAAAACGGCAGCTTGCAGGCCTTTCTCAGTCCGAACTGGCCGAAAAGGCTGGAGTCGGTCTGCGATTCGTACGAGAGCTCGAACAAGGAAAGACAACGCTCAGACTCGACAAGGTGAATCAGGTCCTACAGTTGTTTGGACATCATCTTGAACCGGCGCCGGTTATTCAAAACAGTGAAATTGAGCGATGAGAAAAGCTGAAATAAAACTGCACGGAAAAACTGCCGGCTGGCTAACTCAGGACGACCAAGGCTACCATTTTGAATACGACGTTGCGTATCGAAGTCGACCTGATGCTGAACCAGTCAGTTTAACCCTTCCGGTCAGGGCTGTTCCTTACACAAGCAAGGTATTGTTTCCGTTCTTCGATGGTTTGATTCCGGAAGGTTGGTTATTAGCTATTGCTGAAAAAAATTGGAAAGTCAATCCGCGTGACCGAATGGGGCTGCTTCTTGCCTGTTGCAAGGACTGCATTGGTGCGGTAAGTGTTTATCCGGTCAATATGGAGGAAGGCTTATGAACAGGTGTCTGTTTTGTTATCAGTCGCTGGTATCCGAAGGGGGAGATTTTCACCCGGCCTGCAGTAAGAAAATGTTCGGGCAAGCCATTCCGCCTGAATTGCCTTATGTGGAAGGGCAAATGGAGGAGTTGGCAACGCAAGTTATTCAGCATCAGGTGACACTGACGGGCGTACAGCCCAAAATATCGCTTAGTATAGGAAGCAGTGGGCGCTTGGCGGAGCCCCGGCGCTTTACAATAGTAGGGCTTTGGGGGGAATATATTTTAAAGCCTCCGTCAGTGCATTATCTGCAACTGCCCGAAGTGGAGGATTTGACGATGCACCTCGCCGAAATCGCCAAAATTGCGGTTGTTCCACACAGTTTGATTCGGCTTCAGTCCGGGAATCTGGCGTACATTACCAGAAGGATTGATCGTACCAAAACCGGCATGCTTCATATGGAAGACATGTGTCAATTAACAGAGCGGTTGACGGAGGATAAATACAACGGGTCTTACGAGCAAATTGCCCATGCGATATTGCGCTATGCTGCCAATCCCGGACTTGATGTCGTGAATTTTTTCGAACAGGTGCTTTTTTCGTTTCTCACCGGAAATGCGGATATGCACCTGAAAAACTTCTCGCTGATCCGCCTTGCTCCCGACCGACACGTGCTTACGCCCGGATATGACATGCTGGCTACCGCTCTGGTCAACCCGGACGACACCGAAGAACTTGCACTCACTTTGAATGGGAAAAAGAAAAAGATCAGAAGAACTGATTTTATCGCGGCCTTTGCTACCTGCCAACTAACACCGAAACAACAGGAAAACATATTCCGAAAAATGGAACGCGCTTACGCAGCATGGATAGACATGATTGGCCGCAGCTTTCTTGGCGACGACCTTAAATCGGCCTATCAGCAATTGTTGGAAGAACGATTTAAAAGGCTGGACCTTAATCCTTCATCGACGGAAAATCCGCCAAAAAAGCATATCCGCCCTGCTCATAATCCATGGCGCAGCAAAAAGTAGCCAGCCCGTTGGTGATGGCGAGGAAAGGCACCTGCAGCGACATGTTGTAGCGGGCTGCCTGTCCGAAGGTTGCCTCCGTGAGCGCAACTTTGGGCGACTTACACTCCACGAGCAGCCAGGGCTTCAGGGCCGGATCGAACACCAGAATATCGCCGCGGCGGGGCTGTCCGTTCACCTTCAGCCCGATCTCCACCCGGATGCGGTTGAGCGGATAGTGCTTGACGTCGAGCAAATAGTGCAAAACCAGCTGACGCAGCAGTTCTTCCGGCGTGAGCACCACATCTTTGCGCCGCACCGGATCGCGCACCAGCGTGGTGTCGCCGGCGCGGGTGAGCCGCAAATTGGGCTGGAATTGCAAAAAGTCAAGTTCGAGCAGCACGGACTGTTTTAATGATAAATGATAAATGATGAATGATGGAACCGGTTCCGAAAGCGTCCCCTTCCTTTTATAAACCCTCATAAACCCTATCAACTTCATCAACCCTTTAAATAAACCCCTATCAACTTCATCAGCCCTTCAGAAAAAAATGCTCATTCGATTTCAGTTTCGCCAGCAAACATACAGCGCCGATTTGTCCAAAGGGATTGATTTGTCCTTGCCTTTGCGCGACGGCCTCGACAACCCGAACTGTTTCTGGGCGCCCGCGCCCGAGTTTTCGCCGGTCCGGATGGGCGATTTTGTCGGCAGTACCGCCGAGGGGGGGGCGGTCAATTTTTATAACGTCCGGTTCAACCCGCACGGCAACGGAACGCACACGGAATGCGTCGGACACATCGCCCGGGAGCGGTTTGTACTGCGCGATTGCCTGCTCGACACCCATTGCATCGCCAAACTGGCGAGTGTATACCCCCGCCGCACCGATGAGGGCGACCGGGTGATTTTTCGCGACCAGCTCGAAGAATTGCTGCAACCCGGCGAGGCAGAGGCTTTCGTGTTGCGCACCCTGCCCAACGACGACCGGAAAAAGAACCTGCAATACACGGGCGCCAATCCGCCCTACCTGCACCACGAAGCAGCCGCCTGGCTCGTCGATTGCGGCATCCGCCACCTGTTGATCGACCTGCCTTCCGTCGACCGCGAGGAAGACGGCGGTCAATTGCTGGCCCACCGCGCTTTCTGGCGCTACCCGCGGGCGACCCGCGCCGACTGTACCATTACCGAACTGATTTATGCGCCCGAAACATTACCCGACGGGCGCTACCTGCTCAACATCCAGACGGCCGCTTTCGAACTCGATGCCAGTCCTTCGCGGCCGGTGCTGTTTGCGTTGATGCGTGAGTAAGGTCTTTGCGTGAAATATAAAAATTGCACGTAGAGGGGAGTATTTCACGCGGGATTTTTATTGCACGCAGAGACGCGGAGGCACAGAGTTTTGCTTGCATGTTTTGATTGCTCTCATTGCGCCCTTTGCGACCGTTACAGAAAACAACCATCGCCTTTGCGCGCTTTGCTCCTTTGCGCCCTTCGCGTGAAACACCGATCCCTCCGCGTCTCTGCGTGCAATAAAAAAACCGCGTGAAACACCGATCCCTCTGCGCCTCCGCGTCTCTGTGTGCAATAAAAACCCCGCGTGAAACACCGATCCCCCTGCGCCTCCGCGTCTCTGCGTGCAATAAAAAAACCGCGTGAAACACCGATCCCTCCGCGCCTCCGCAACTACAATCGCAGCCCCACCCCAAAGCGCAATGCAGGAACAAGGTCTCCATTGGGCCCGGCGCCCAGGCTGACGCCCGCATCCAGCAGCCAGTATTTGCCGATGACCCATTGCAGCCCTGCCCCACCGAAAGGCGACAGCGGTGGGCGATCCACTTCTATCTCGAATTTCAGCGGAACACCGGCAAGTTCGGCCTTGCTCTCCTGCCGCGAAGAAACCGGCACGCGGGCCCCGCCATGCAAATACGGACGGACAGGGCCGCGCGACATATACCAAACCAGGTCCGCTTCCGCCATGAGTCCCGATGAGGACGCGTTCAACTGGCCGTCGAGGGTGTAAGGCAACGTATTCGGCTCGTTTTGCGCAAAGGGGAAAACGGTGACCGGGAAAGCGCCCTCCCATTCTACCCGGTAATAATGCAACCCCAGTCGGGCTTCCCAGCGGTCGCTGAACAACAAACCGATCTGCAGGCCTGGAGAAAACCGGTATTGTCCGTCAAGTTGAACCGGAGATTGCAGCGGCCCGGATGCATTGCCGAGGAAATATTCACCGGCCAGGGTTTCGAACAGTCTATCGGCGGTACCCGGATCGTACAAGGATGCCATCAGGCCCGAAGGTTCGACGGACAAGGCCACCGGCCGACCGAACGTGTAAGTCCCGGTAAACCTGCCGGTAACACGCATTACAAGCGCTTTACGCGGCAGAAAAAACGTGGTGTCGTCGTAACACTGAAACACTTGTTCTATCCAGTCTTTCAGGCGGTCGCAACGGGTATTATCGTGGCGATCGGTCAGGTATTTCGTCAGTTCGGAGCGCACCGTACTGCTGTCGCAGGGGTGCCGGCGGGCCAGGGTTTCGGCGCGGCTTTTTACGGTATCGAGCAGATCCTCGGCCGTACCTTTTTCACCTTCGCAGAGTTCCTCATTCCTGGCCTTTTTATCCAGTCGCGCTTTTTCCTTGTCGCAATAGGCGACCACCTTGTTTTTCAAGGCCATGCCGCCGGCGGTGTGTTTGGCAGCGTCGTAGTGTCCTTTGGCGCGGGCCGCCGATTTTTGGGCGTTGTCGTACAGCGGGCTGTTTTTATCCATTTCCCCGAGCAGTTCCTGGGCCTTGGCGGCAGCAGCGCGGGCCTCCTCAAGTTTTTTTGCGATCGCGTCAGGATCTTTCGGCGTAGCGGCACAGAGTTCGAGTAGTGCAGCAGCAGCTTTTTCGGCCTTGCTGGCTTCGGTGGCAATCTGATTGCTCAACGATGAGTTGTTTTGTGCAAATACGAGAGTGGCGCTCAGCAGCCAGCAGGCTGCCAGCCAACATAACTTGGTCATAGCAGTTAAATTGAAAGGGTGAAAAAATGACTGGTTGAAAACCGGTACAAGATTAGCCTCCCCGACCGCCCGATAACAAGTTCAAAATGCGGCGGCTTTCAGCGGGTTTTCAGCGGGTTTAGGGTAAATATTGGTGCAGTTCATTACACTGAAATACCACAAACAACTGAATATCAACCCTTTTATTCTAAATGATTTTGTACGCACAAATGGCATTTTCGGAGAAAAGGGGTTGTTTCAGCGCCCAAAAAACATCACGAGAGCAGTAACGAGCCATTCCCCGATACCCTACAACAAGGTCAGTTTCCGCCATAAAACACCCCGCTCTGTACTGATTTCAACGTTGTACCAACCCTGGGACAGACCCTCCAGGCCCATTTTTTCGCCCGGCAGCGGCCCTTTCCAACGCCGGAGCTCCCGACCGCGGGCATCGAATAGAACTACCCGGTCGAGCAGCAGTCCGTAGGGTGCCGACACGGTAAAATGATCCCTCGCAGGATTGGGAAAAAGCCGGATACCCTGCTGCCATTCCGGCTCGCCGGCCGAAGTGATAATTTGTCGCAGCACCACTGTGTCCGAGTGCGCCAGCACCCCTGTGATGCGTCTTTCGAGGGTATCTACCAGCACCACATCGACAAATTCTATCCAGAACGGCTTGTACACCGTATCGGCAGCGTTGCTTCGAATGATCAGATCGACGATGTATTCCACGGCGGCCACGGGGCGATCGGTCAGGAAAGCGGGATTGCGGTAGCCCGATACCGCCAGTTCGAGCGTGTCTTTGCCTGGCAAAGGCGAGCGGTCGGACACCGCCTGCTCGTAGGTAGCGCCCAGGCCCATCAGGTCGGTGGAAAGCGTATCGAAGAGAATACGCGGCGGCATATCTTCCACATTGATCGAAGCGTATTTCAGCCGCAGACCGATGGCCATGACGCCCTGATAGGCGGGGTCGGGCGTATCGGTCCCTGTAAATTCGATGTGCGCGTAAAAAGTATCCAGCACATCCACGGTATCGGCCGAAAAACGAATGCGGATAGCCGGCGGCGGCGTCACGGGAAACTCCGGCAACAGGGCCAGATAATCGGTTGGAGGAGGGAAACTTGGGGCCGAGGGGCTCTGCACTTCGCCGTAATGTTGTTGTAAAATGAGGACGTCGTTGGCATTGACGGTATCCAGACCCGATGTTCCCTGGTGAGTGTAGGCATTGGCAAAGGCGCGATCGAGTTCGCTGGCCGGCAGGGGCGGAAGCGGGCCGGTCCAGGGTTGAAACGGAACCGGCAGCCAGTCGTTGGCCGGCAGCGGGCGGCGGGGACCTTGATCGCCATAGGCCAGCCCGACGGGAATCAGGTCGAGGTAATTGCAGACGCCGTCGTTGTTGGTATCGCCCGGATACAGGAAAAAAGGCTGTGCCGTGAGGTAAAGCCGGAAAGTCAGGAACAACAGGAGCAGATATGTTCTCATCTTGTTTAATTTTGATTGTCAAAAACTTATACCATGCGGCAAAGCAAACTGCTTGAACTCCTGCGCCATCTCCCGGCGGTACGCTGGCGACGGTTCGGGGAGTTTGTGCAGTCGCCTTATTGGAATAAAAATAAGGATATACGGGCATTTTATCAATTTCTGTCGGCCTATCATCCCAAATTCGACCATCCCGATCTCGATAAAAAAAACGTCGTTGCCCGGCTGGCCCCGATCGGCGCCTTTACCGAAAAAAACCTGGCTCACCTCATGAGCCGGCTCACCGAACTGGCGGAAACATTTATTTCCATGGAAACCCTGCGCGAAACCCCCGCGTTGCAGGAGTGGCTGCACCTGAATGCCTTGCAACAAAGCAAGCTGCCGCGCCTATTTGCCGCCGGCTATGAAAAATGGCGCAAAAACCTGCCCGATGAAACAGTTGACCACCTCCGGCAATTCGAGATCGACCTTTGGGCCTTCAAAACCCTGACCGACCCCAGGCGCCTGGGGTTCAACCCTTACCTTCAAAAAGCCAACGACCGCCTCGACGAACTATACCTGCTCCACAAACTCCGCTTACTGGCTGCTATCCACAACGTGCAGCGCCTGATCGACGTGCAATACAACACCCTGCTCGACGACGAACTGGAAACACTGCTGTTGCAAAACCCGCAACTCCTCGTCAAGCGCCCGATCCCCGCGATCTGGTTTTTCGCCTGGCAACTCAACCGCAGCGACGACCCCGCCTGGCTCGAACAACTCCTGCCAGCCCTCGACCGGCATGCCGACAAACTTGAACCCTCGGAACAAAAAGAACTGTTCATCTACGCCCTCAATTTTTGCACCCGCCGTATCAACCTGTACAACGAGCAACACTACTACGGCCGTTACCTCGAACTCCACGAAACCCTGCTGGAAAAAGGACTGCTGCTCGAACAAGACCGACTTCAACCCCATATCTACCTCAACCTCGTATATGCAGGGTTGCGCAGCGGGCGCAGCGACTGGACCTGGCATTTTTTGCATCATTGGCGCTCCAAACTGCCGCCCGAATCGCAGGAAAATCTGTTCGCGTACGGGCTGTCTCAGTTCCATTATTTTCACAAAAACTACGATCAGGCGCAGAAAACACTGGCCTGCGTCGAGTTTGAAGACGTCCTCCTGGCCGTCAGCGCCAGAAGTCTGATGGTCAAAATACTGTGGGAAACCCGCCAAACCGAGCTGCTTTTTGCCCAACTGGAAGCCAACCGGCTGTTTCTACACCGCAACAAACAGCTCGGCCCGCGCCTGCGCCGGCAAATGCAGCAGTTTGTCGACTTTACCCGCCGGCTCGCCAAAATCGACCCGCCCGATCCCGCCAAACGCAAAGCCCTGGCCGAACGCCTGCCGCCTGCAACCGAGATCATGCACCGCGACTGGCTGGCAGAAATGATCGGTTGAGGGTAGCACGATTTTTATTTTTCAAACTTTTAATTAAATTATTTGAAAAATAAAAAACTATCTGCACCTTTGCAGGGCAATTATGAAAGACAATCCGAAACGCGAACTGATTTTGCAAGCCGGCAGTGAGTGCTTTGCCCGCTTTGGCTATGATAAAACCACACTTGACGACATCGGCAAAAGGGCCGGTCTCAACAAAGCCAGCTTGTATTATTATTTCAAAAACAAGGAAGAGATCTTCATCGCCGTCGTACTGGCGGAGACCGAAGCTTTCATCGCCGATCTTCGGTTAAAAGCGCTTTCGCATGGCAAACCGGCCGAACAAGTGCGCTTTTTTCTCACAGAACGGATACGGCGTTACAGCGAAGTCATTCACCTGACTCGCCTTTCGGTAGAGAATCTCCAAAAACTCGAACCCCTGTTCGACGAAGTTTACCGGGAAACCAAAGCCAGCGAGGTATCTTTTCTCTCCGACCTGCTCGCTGCCGGAAGCGCTTCCGGCGCATTCCAACTCCCAGGCCAGCCAGAAACCGTGGCAGAGCGTTTGTTCCAACTATCCGACGCGCTCAAACACGACTGTGTTCGCGCTGCCGGTCGTTTTCCCAGTGCGGGAATGGACTTTTCTTCGGCCATCGCCGGCATGGATTTCTGGGCCAATATCATTTTGAAGCCCACCGATTTAAAAGACTGATTTAAAAATACATCCCATATGAAAAATACTGTCCTGATCACCGGGGCCTCCTCCGGCATTGGCCGCGCTACGGCCGAATACTTTGCAGAACAAGGCTGGAATGTTGCAGCCACGATGCGCAACCCTGAAAAAGAAACGGAACTCACCCGTTTCTCCAATCTCAAATGTTACCGGCTCGACGTCACCGATACCGCCTCGATCGGAAAGGCTATTCAGGACGTCATCGATGATTTCGGGGCGCTCGACGTGGTCGTCAATAATGCAGGCTATGGCGCCGACGGCGTTTTCGAGGCGATGGACGACGAATTTATCCGCCGCCAGTTCGATACCAACGTATTCGGTCTGATGCGGGTGACCCGTGCCGTGATTCCCTATTTCCGCCAACGCCGAAAAGGCACGGTAATACAGGTAGCTTCCATGGGTGGCCGGCTGGCATTCCCCTTATACAGTATTTACCATGGCTCCAAATGGGCTGTTGAAGGCTTTACGGAGGCACTTCAGTACGAACTTGCACCATTCGGTATCCGTTTGCGGATCATAGAGCCGGGGGCCATCAAAACTGATTTTTATGGCGGCGGGCGGCAGTTCGTCAAACCCGAAAACACGAGCGATTACGACGAATTTGTGGCAAAATGTGAAAAACTGAGCATGGAAACCGGTGCAAAGGGCGAATCTCCGGAAAAAGTGGCCAGGGGGATTTTCAAAGCCGCGACCGACAAAAGCCGCCGGCTGCGCTATCCGGTCGGCGCCCCGGCGCCCATGTTGCTCCGTTTGCGAAAAATGATACCCGACAGTTGGTGGTTTGCCGTTGTGCGCAACAGTTATCGCATATCCTGAGCCCCACATACCATGTCGATGAAAAAATGTTCCGCATCTGGAAATAGAGTGGGTTGAACATACTGGCCGGGCGGGCTTACTTTGCCGTTAGCATGTGGCGTTATACCTTCGGTAATCCAATTGCATCAGATCCTGCCTCGTGCCATGTCCAACCCTTCTTTCGAAGTCGCCAGCCCGACCGAGTATGCCGTACTGCGCACATTGCACTATTTTGCCATTTTCCGGCACCCCTTGCAGGCCGACGAAGTATTGGGTTATATCAATTTGCCGCTTACCACACAGGAAGACGTGACCAGCGCCCTGCGCGAATTGGAGGAACGCGATCTCGTATTTTGCTTCGACGGATATTATCAGGTTGAAAACAACCCCGAATGGCTGAGCGCCCGCCTGGCCTCCAATCGCCGCGCCGAGCAATTTATGCCCATGGCCAGGCGTATGTCGCGTTTTATCGGCGGCTTCCCGTTTGTCCGCAGCGTGTTCGTTTCCGGCTCCCTGTCGAAAGGCTGCATGGCCCCCGATGGCGACATCGACTTCTTTATCATTACCCATCCGGGACGGCTTTGGCTGGCGCGTACCTTGTTGGTGATTTTTAAAAAAATCTTTCTGTTTAATTCTCACAAATACTTCTGTATCAACTATTTCATTGATACCGACCACCTGGAAATCGAAGAGAAAAACATCTATACCGCCACCGAAACCGTCACCCTGTTGCCGATGTACGGCCCCGAATGGGCAGATCCTTTTCGGGCAGCCAACGAGTGGGCCTGGCAATATTATCCGCATTTTCAACAAAAGGAGACCGAGGCCATGTCGCGGCAAAAAAATAGCCGGGTCAAAAGATGGGCGGAATGGCTGCTCGGCAGCCGGTTGGGCGACTGGCTCGACCGCCGCGCCATGCACCTGACGGTAATGTACTGGCAGCGCAAATTCAGCCATTACGACCGCGGCGATTATGGCGTGGCGCTCAAATCGCGCCGTTACGTGTCCAAGCACCACCCGTTGTTTTTTCAAAAAAAGGTGCTGAACGAATTGCACGACCGTATGAACGGCATCGATTGCCAACTGGAAACCCGGTAAAGACGATGCTGTACGCCCGAGCCACAACTCCTGTACCCGCAAAACATAATGGAAACGCGTTTTTGACGTTCTTTGCACGCGCTGGCACGGCCAGCCGATCTTTGTTTACCGACAATTCTGATTTCCATGAAAAACATCAATACCCGCCAGTTGCTGGTCTATGTTTTGGTAGCCGTAATGGCGCTGGGTACAGTTTTTACCTATTTTCCGCGCTGCGCCTCCGACAATAGCGGAGCGAAACAACCGCAAACAAACCAACCGACCCCGGTCGTCATCGTCGCCCCGCCGTTCAACGCCGATTCCGCGTACAATAACGTGCAAAAACAGGTGGATTTCGGTCCCCGCGTACCCGGTACCGAAGCGCACAAAAAATGCGCAGACTGGCTGGCCGCCGAGTTCAAACGCCATGGGCTGACGGTCATTACGCAACCTTTTACCGCCAACTTCTACTTCGGCAAACGCCAGGCCTACAACATCATCGGCCAATACAAACCCGAACTGCCCAACCGCATCCTGCTTTGCGCGCACTGGGACAGCCGCCACATCGCCGACAAAGACTCCAACAACAAAGACAAACCCATCCTCGGCGCCGACGACGGCGGCAGCGGCGTGGGCGTTCTGCTCGAAATCGCCCGCTTGCTGAAAGACAATCCGGTGAATATCGGCGTCGATTTTGTGCTGTTCGATGCCGAAGACCTGGGCGACGATACCGACCCCGTGGGCGACGCCAGCCCTTCTGTGATGGCCGACGACCCCAACAACAAATCCAATACCTGGTGCCTGGGCTCACAATACTGGGCGAAAAACCCGCACAAGCCCGGCTACAAAGCACAATTCGGCATCCTGCTCGATATGGTGGGGGCTATCGGCGCCAAATTCCCGCTCGAAGGCTATTCGTATGCCAACGCGCCGCAAGCCCAGCAGCGCATCTGGGCAATCGCTCAGGAACTGGGTTATGACGAACTATTCCTCAACCAACTCAGCGGCGGCATCACCGACGACCACCTGCCGGTCATGCGCGAACTCAAATTCCCTGTTGTCGACATTATCAACCTGCCCGGCAACGATCAGAACATCTTCGGCTCTTACCACCATACGCATGCCGACAACATGAGCATCATCAGTCGCGAAACATTGGGCGCCGTGGGTAAAGTGGTATCGGAAGTGGTGTACCGGACGGGGAAGCCGGTTCAGTAACTTAAATCCGTTTCTCAAAACACACACTGTTCTCCACGCCGGCGTACTGCCCGTAGTTGGGAATGACGGCGTACCCGTTTTTCGTGTACAAACGGATCGCATCGGGCTGCCTGATGCCGGTCTCCAGCACGCATTTTTCAAATCCCAACTCGCGCGCCCAATCTTCCAGCCCGGTTAGTACGCTGGACGCCACGCCCCTGCCCCGGGCAGCGAGCAGGGTGTACATCCGTTTGACTTCCATGCTTTGGGCATCAAACGCCTTGAGGGCGCCGCAGGCAACCGCTTGCCCGTCCAGATAGGCTACCAGGGCATATTTGATCGCGTCGACCTTGTTGAATTGATGGTAAAAAGCGTGCTCCTCGCCGTCGATGACGGCCAGCTCGGCATCGAGCAGCCCCACGAGGTGAATGAAATCCGGGTGTCCGGAATCGGTTCTGAGCAATTTAATCATTGGCAGACAGAACGGGTCGATCAGAACACGTGCCGTTCGGCGTGGTAACTGGAGCGCACCAGCGGACCGCTTTCGACGTATTTGAAACCTTTTTGAAGACCCACTTCCTTGTATTGCGCAAACAGGTCGGGATGAATGAATTCCGCGACTTCGAGATGCATTTTGGTGGGTTGCAGGTACTGCCCCAGGGTGAGAATGTCGCAGCCGTTGGCGACCAGTTCGTCCATGGCCTGATAAACCTCTTCGGGTTGTTCGCCCAGGCCGAGCATAATGCCGGTTTTGGTGCGTTTGCCGTATGCTTTGGTGCGTTTGATCTGTTCCAGCGAGCGCTCCCATTTGGCCTGCGGCCTGACGAGGCGGTATAAGCGCGGCACGGTTTCCATGTTGTGGCTCACCACCTCCTGGCCCGGCGAGATCATCCGTTCGAGCGCCTCCCAGTTGGCTTTTACGTCGGGGATCAGGGTTTCGATGGTGGTTTCGGGCGAGCGTTCTTTTACGGCGCGGACGGTTTGGTACCAGATTTCGGCGCCGCGGTCTTTGAGTTCGTCGCGGTTGACGGAGGTAATCACCGCGTGTTTGACCTTCATCAGCCAGATGGCTTCGGCTACGCGACGGGGTTCGTCTTCGTCGTACTCGTTGGGTCGGCCGGTTTTGACCGCGCAAAAGGAGCAGGAGCGGGTGCACACATTGCCCAGAATCATAAAAGTCGCGGTGCCGGCGCCCCAGCATTCGCCCATATTGGGGCAGCTGCCGCTCTGGCAGATGGTGTGCAGGTTGAATTCGTCGACAATACTGCGGACGTTGCGGTAGTTTTCGCCCATGGGCAGGCGCACTTTGAGCCAGTCGGGGCGTTTGGGGCGTTCAGTCTGGGATTTATTGTCGAGAATGGGAAGATCGAGCATGGTTATCGTCAGGACTTTGGTCCGGTCATCTCAGGGCAGGGCGCCTTATTGGCGTTTTCCGAGCTGCAAATTTATGAAGAAGTTGAAGAACAACTGGCTGTTCTCCTCGCTCACCAGAATGGGTACTTTGCGGGGAAAGACATCGACCTGCAGACCGATTTCCAGGGCTTTGACCACTTCGTCGAATGCGCCCCAATCCATGTGAAATGCAATGGAGGCATTGCCGCCGGGGATGAAAGAGAGGTCGCTGAATCCTTTTGTAAATGGCGAAGCGCCCAGAATGCGGGTCGGGTCGAGAAAAACGCCGGCATTCTCTTCGGAGTATTTTTGATGCAGCACCCGCTGGTCGCGCGGATTGTCGGGGCTGGTGTAAGCCAGTGCCAGATAATAGGGCTTGAGAATCCCGAGGGAGGGCCCGACGGAATAACTCATCCCCACGGCAACGCCCTTGTGGCGGGCTTTTTCGGAGTAATAACGTTTGATACCCCATCCGCTTCGGGCGATGAAAAGGTTGTTTTGTTTGCCGAAAACAAAGGGCCTGAACGAGCGCACATTGGGCGGCGGGCTGAGGCGTTGCTCTTTGGTGTGTTTCACCTCGCCAATATTCACCTGAAAAAAGGAAGTGCGGTAATAGGTACGCAAGCGACCGAATTCCATGCCCGCAGCATAGCCTTTATTGGTGGTCAGCCTGAAATTAAAAGCCGTTTCGCGGTTATAAACGATCCCTGTGCCGCTGACCGGAGGCTTGAATCCCTGGGCAGAGGCCGCGGAGGCAAAGGCGAGTAAAAGGATAAAAAACAGGTTGCGCAGCATGGTGTCGGTTTTACTTGCTTCAAAATTAGTCGTTTTGGCGGAGGAAGCAGAAGAGAAACAAATGTTTTGCCATTTCAGCCCATAATTTATGCTAAAAATTTTCAGCCTCCCAAACGGCGCCTGCATCCGCCAAATTATCTCCGGAGTCCCGTCTTTTTCATTGCCATTCAAAGTAGAATATTCGCCCATCGTCGCTACTCAGCCATCCTCGGCCATCCACCACAAAAACATCGGTAAAATTGACAGCCGCCGGCACACCCGCTAGCGGCGTCCAGTGCTCGCCGCCGTCGTAAGTCATCCAGAACAAACCCTCCTCGCCAACCACCCAGCCCTGCTGCTCATCGGCAAACCAGATAGCGCGGAAAGGTTTGTACCGCCTGCCGCCAATGCCGCCTTCGCGCAGCGTGTGCCACGACCGGCCGCCGTCCGTCGTTTTTAACAATGTGCCATTGCTGCCGCAGACAAAGCCGGTCAGCGGACTCGGGAAATGCAAACTTCGGTAAAAATCGCCGGGCGCCTTCAGGCGTTGCCAATGGCGCCCGGCATCGTCGGAACGCATCATCCAGCCGTAGCCGGCGGCATGCGCGGTGAGCGAATCGGAAAACCACACGGTGTGCAGTTCGTTTGGAAAAAGTTGCACCGTATCGAGCAGCCAGAACGCTTCGGGCCCGAAATTGCGCGCCTGCCCGCCCCGATACCCCTCGCCGCTGACGATAATGCCGCTGCGTTCGTCGGGGAAAAAACAGGCCCGGTGCCAACTCCAGTCGACCCGGAACACCTGCCAGTGCCGCGCTCCCGGCGGGCGGTGCAAAGCCAGTCCGTTGAGCCCGCAGACGTATCCCTGGCCCTTGCGGTCGAACATCACATACTCCATTTTATTATCGAGCAAAGTATCGGTCTGCCAACTGCTCCCCCCATCGGCGGTCGACAGGATAAAACCCTGCGCCCAGAGCGTGCCGCCGGTTGCTACACCGTGCAGCGAATCGACAAACCAGAGGGCCGTAATTTCCGATTCAACCGGCCGTGCCAGTTCGCGAAAAACCGGCAGCAACAGGGTTTCTTTTTTACAGGAAGCCGCCCAAAGCACGGCCAGGCCGGCATAGAGGACATATTTCATTTTCATAAAAACAGGCGTTCTTTCAAGCAAGGTTTCAAATGATTCGATCGGTCAGCGCGCGAAATACACACAGAACAACAAAAACCCTTACCTTTGTTGCTGTGTAAATCCTTCAATGCCAACCGGCTACGATGATTTACCCTTATTCGGGCGCTCATGACCATCGATGTTTTTTGTGTCGCAATTTTTATGTTCGGCTTCTGGCACGGCTATTCCCGCGGCATAATACATACTATTTTCAATCTGCTGACCTGGTTGTTCGGCATCACGCTGGCGTTCAAAATGGCGCCGGTGATGCGCAACATCCTGCAAACCATCTTCGACACCGATACAGATCTGATGATCGTGGTCGCTTTTGGCATCAACCTGGCTTTTGTCTTTTTTATCATGCGGGCAATTGCCAACGGCATCAGCGGCGTGTTGAAAATTGCTTTTCTCGGCATCTTCAACCGGGCAATGGGCGGCGTGGCCACGGGTATGTTTTATGTACTGATTTTCAGCATTTTGTTGTATTTTGTCAATATGGCAAACGCCCTGAACGAAGCGACGCTCAAAGAATCCCGAACCTTTCCCTTCCTTAAAGACATGCCCCCCAAAACCTGGGCGCTGATCAAACGTTTTCAGCCCATGGCCAAGGAAATGTTCAACGACTCGTCCAGCTGGATGGACCGCCTGAAAGACGAAGGCATTCAGCGCACCGAAGCCAAACAAAAAACCTACCGCCCGCCCGACAACGGCGCCGGCATTGAAGACGAGCCCGTTACCGGCGCCCGCCGCCCGGTCGACGAATCATCGGGTATCGAAGAAGACGA
This sequence comes from Saprospiraceae bacterium, assembly GCA_016787345.1. Taxonomy (GTDB): domain Bacteria; phylum Bacteroidota; class Bacteroidia; order Chitinophagales; family Saprospiraceae; genus M3007. The sequence continues at coordinate 18,379 of JAEUUU010000026.1, forward strand.
GTAGAAGACTCCTCCCGGCGCCGTGAATATCCTCCTGATCGACAACTACGACTCGTTTACCTACAACCTTTGCGACTACCTGTTGCAAACCGGCGCTTCCGTGCGCGTTGTGCGCAACGACGCGCCTTCGCTGCGGCTGCTCCACGCAGCCCTCCCCGATGCCCTGGTGTTCTCCCCAGGCCCCAAAAGGCCGGCTGATGCCGGATTGATGCCCTATTTGATCAAAAAGTACCACGACCAACTGCCTATGCTGGGTATTTGCCTGGGGCATCAGGCTTTGGGCGAGTTTTTCGGCGCCCGTTTAATCCATGCCGCCCTGCCCGTACACGGCAAAACCGCCGACATACGGCACGAGGGCAATCATCCGCTTTTTCAAGGTATTCCGACTAACTTTCGGGTCATGCGCTACCATTCCCTCCTGCTCGAATCGCTGGACGGCACGCCGCTCATTCCGCTGGCCCACACGGCAAGTGGCGAAATCATGGCGCTGGCGCACCGGCATTTGCCCCTCGCAGGGGTACAGTACCATCCGGAATCAATTCTGACCGAATACGGACTGGCATTTTTGAAAAACTGGTTGTCGTGGGCCGCGGCCAAAGTCGGCAAGCCGACCGCACATAGCGGTAATGTCTCCGATTTTCAGGAATTTTGACCCATGAAAAACAAACACCGCTACTGGTTGATGGCTTTTTTTGCCGTTTCCATGCTCGAACTCTGGGCTGAAATGGCCGCCAATACTACCCTTCGCAACTGGACCAAACCCCTGCTGATGCCAATTCTGGGCATCTGGTTTGCGCTCGAAACCGCTCATATCCGCAAGTTTGCCCGCAACACCATTCTTAGCGCGCTTGTTTTTTCCACCCTGGGCGATGTGTTGCTGATGTTTGCCGGTGGCCCCAGCGGCCCGCTGTTTTTTCTGCTCGGACTGGGCGCTTTCCTCTTTGCCCACTTTTTTTATACCGGTTATTTTTTCAGCAAAGACAAGCGTCAGAACGGCTTTTTGAAAAGACACCCGCTCTGGGTGATTCCCTCTCTGCTCTATATGGTCGCCCTACTTTGGTGGCTTTGGCCCGAAGTGCCGCAACCGATGCGGCTACCCGTGGTGTTTTATGCGTTCACCATCACGGCGATGACGCTCAGCGTCATCAACCTGCGCGGCCAGGTCAATTCGGCCGTACACAACCAGTTGCTCACCGGCGCATTTTTGTTCCTCATTTCCGACAGCATACTGGCCATCAACAAGTTTGGGCACTCATTCGACGGCGCCCGGATGCTCATCATGGTCACCTATATCCTGGGACAGTTTTTCCTGGTCAGCGGCGCCAGAAAGACGCACTAATTTTTCCGCTTCGTCAGCCACCAGGCGCCCAAGCCGCTTGCGAGAAGCAGGAACAGCGAAATGATTTGCGCCTGTGAAAGTTCCGCTCCCAGCACATTGTACAGCGGATTGATGCGGATAAACTCAATAAAAAAGCGTTCAACCGCGATCAGCGCGATGTAGAGGCAAAAAAGCAATCCCGGCGTTTTGATCCGTTTGCGCAATGCCCAAAGGATACCGAATACCGCCAACATCATCATGGTTTCGTAAAACGGCGTGGGCCAGACGGGCTGCTCCAGCTGATAGGCGTAGCGGCCCTGAAAATCGGCCATACGCGTCAGAATGATGTTATTTTTGACATCGAGGGCCAGTTCGGCGCTCTTGTGCTCCCAGCCGTCGCCGAGCACCGTATGCGGGTAGCGGTAGCTCCATGCCCAGTCGGGCAGCCAGGAAAGCCATTCGGGTTTGGGCGCGGCATTGACCTTGCCCCAGTCGCCGTCGCCCGACAACTGGCAACCGATGCGACCCACGCCGTACCCCGCCACCAGGGCCGGAGCGCAGGCATCAATGGCCGCCAGCAGAGGAATTTTTTTCTTGATAATGTATCGAATCACCAGCGCGGCGCCCAGAATGAGGCCGCCGTAGAACGCCAGTCCGCCTCCCGACAACAAAGCGCCCAGCGGATCGGCCATGAAGGCTTCGCGGCCATCGCGGGTGGCGAGCGTATCGAAAATATCGAACAGTTTGGCGCCCAGAATCCCCCCCACGGCGGCCCACATGGTCATCTCGGCGATGCGGTCGGCCGGCCAGATTTTGATCTTGCTGGTCACGGGTTTGTCCTTGCGTTTGCGCCAGGCATCCCACCAGGTAAAGCCGCCCAGCAACAACGCGCCCAGCAGTGCCGCGGGCCAGTGCATTTTGCCCGAAAGAATCACCGCGGCCGGATCGTATTGAAAGGCCGCAGAATCTGTCGCGATCAGTCCGCCTTTGCCCCCGAAAATCAGCCCCACCAGCGCATTCATGGCGATTTCCTGCCAGGTAGCCGGCGCTCCCTCGGTGATTTCGCCCTCTTCCGGCACAAACATACCCTCGCGCTGCTTGCGGCGCAATTCGGCGTAATACACGACCGCACTCACCAAAAAAGAGATGGCCAGCACAAATCCGAACATTTTAAACACTGAAAGCCAGTTGTCGTAAGCCGTGCCGAGCAGGTCGTGGAAGAGGTAGGAAAGATCGGGATACATGGTACCGGATAATTAATGGACAGGGAGGTGATTTAAGGTAAAAATTTGACAATCAAATTTTTATAAAAAATTGGGACAAAGATAGCCAGCTTCGCCGAAAACCCCGGCTTCGCCGGCAAAACTCATTTTGGCTTAACAATCTCGTAGAGCGTCCAGCCCTCCGGAAAGGTATCCACTTCGCGCAATTTGTAATGCGCCGCGACAAAGTCCCAGTTGAGCATCGGATTGCGGCCTTCCCATTGGCGGCGGAGCCGGGGCTCGTTGAAAAGAATCAGGGCCCCGGTGGGAAACGCCTCATATCTGGACACCCAAAGGTTGTTGATCGGCCAGTCGGGCAAATAACTGCGCAGCGCGAGATCGAGGTCGAAAGTGAAGAGCGGCGGACAGGCCCCATCCCCAACCCCTCCCCCCGAGGGGTTGGGGGTGGGGCCTCCGTCACGTCTCCCGCATTCCTCCCGCAAGCGCTCCGCCGCCACCCGTTCCAGGCGGTTGCGTTCCCATATGGGAAGCAGGGTTTTTACGGTAAAAAACAACTGGCACACCACGGCGCCAAGCACCAGCGAGGTGGTTAGTTTTTTAAAAAAATAAAATCCGTAAGACACAAACCTATCCCAGGCAGGGAATACGAGCAACAACAGGAAAGCATAGGCGGGCAATAAATATCGTACGTTCTGAACAGGCAAACCGCCCAAAAAGAACAAATAAACCGCCAGGCAAACCATGAGCACGCGTTTGGCAGGAAGGAGAAAATCGGTGCGCTTGGCCAGAAAAAACAACAAGGGCAAAGGCAGCAGAAAACCCGGATGCGCCAGAGGAAACAAGACGTAAACGATATTGGGCAAACGGTATTCGGCCAACCCGTTGCCGGTAGAAAAACTTGCGCAAAACAGGTTGCCGGCCGACCAGTTCCGGAGCAGAGAATGCCCCAAAAAGGCATCTGTCATGCCGGCTTTCAGCCAGAAATGCGGCAACAGCATAACCAGGCCAGTCAAAACAGACACGATCAGCCAACCTGTGTTCCAGTCGCGGCGACCCGGCATGGGCGGCACCCGCATCAATGCCACACCCACCCCGACCGCCAGCGGCGCCAGCAAGGGGGCGAGGGCAAAACGCGTAAGCACCGCCAATCCTGAAAAAGCAGCCGCCCAAACGGCATCGCGCCCCCTGCGGCCTTCCACGGCTCGCATACCAAACCCGGCAGCAAACAATGCCAGCGCCAGTCCGAGCGCATCGGACATGACCGTGACGCCGGCCCGCACGAAATAAGCCGACAAGGCTAATGCCACGCCGGCATACAATTGCCGACTCCAGCGATGCGCCCCTGGCGACAACACCCGGAGGCAAAAATCAAAAGCCCAAAGCGCCGTGCCGGCCGCAAACCAGGACACCATTTGAAGCGCGAGGATGGAGTCGGGGCCCAGGAGGCGTAACAGGGCGCCAGCCAGGGGATATCCGACCGCGATCTCCACATCGCCCCGACCCTGCAGTACGTAAGGCACACCCTCGAAAATTTGAAAAAATGCGCGGCTTTGCCGCAACAGTTCGTGCGCATCCTGGCCATACAAGCCATTAAAACCCAACAGCAGGGAGCCTGTCGCCGCCACGACGACGGCAGCGAAGGGCAACCAGTTTTTATGCAGAAAAAAATGGAGAATGGCGGAATGGAATGGCAATTTCACGGCTCCAAAATAGCGTCCTTTACGGCGTACTTCAACAACCCATTTCGCTCCCGGTATGAAAAAAGTAATGGTCACCGGCTGTTTTGATCTTTTGCACAGCGGTCATGTCGCGTTTTTGCGGGAAGCCGCCGCCCTCGGCGAGCTGCACGTGTGTATCGGCTCGGATGAAAATGTTTTCCAACTCAAAGGCCGCTACCCCGTCAATCCCCAGACCGAACGCCGTTTTATGCTCGAAAACCTGGCTTGTGTCGCGTCCGTACGCGTCAATCAGGGCTTTGGCGTGCTCGATTTTACGGCCGAGCTCGACGAGGTGCAACCCGATATTTTTTTTGTCAATGAAGACGGCCATACCCCTGCAAAAGAAACCCTGCTGCACAGTCGGGGGATCGAATACGTCGTGTCGCGGCGCGCGCCTGCCGCCAACCTGCCCTCCCGAAGCACCACCGCCCTGCGCCTCGAATGCACCATCCCTTACCGCATCGACCTGGCCGGCGGCTGGCTCGACCAGCCCTGGGTGTCGAAACATTACCCCGGACCGGTGCTCACCGCGAGCATCGAGCCGACGCACGAATTCAACGACCGCAGCGGCATGGCTACCAGCACCCGCAAAAAAGCCATCGAATTGTGGCGCACCGCCCTGCCCGGCGGCGACCCAGCTCGTACGGCCAAAATCCTGTTCAGTTTTGAAAACCCGCCGGGCACCGACGAAGTCGCCGGCTCCCAGGATGCCATCGGAATCGTGTTTCCGGGCCTGAACAAACTGAATTATACGGGGCATTACTGGCCGGAATCGATCGAAAGCTGGCACGACGAAGACACCCTGCGCTGGCTCGAAGAGCATATTTATCTGGTCACCCTCGGTCCGCGCGGCGCAGGCTATCAGGTACTTGCCGACACCCGCATCACGCCGGCCGGCGCCGAAGCGCTCGCCCGTGCCGCCGAAGATGCCTGGGCCGCCCTGCATAACCTCGACTTGCACTCGTTGGGCAACGCCGTGCGGCGTTCGTTCGAGGCACAAATTGCCATGTTTCCCAATATGGTCGATGCAGAAATCATGGATTTGATCGGTCAATACCGCGATCAGGCACTGGGCTGGAAACTCAGCGGCGCGGGAGGCGGTGGATACCTGGTACTGGTCGCCGACAAACCCGTCGAGCGCGCCATTCAAATCAAAATCAGACGGAAAGGCTGGGAAGATTGAGTCGTCGTCCTTTGAGTACCTTTGCCCGAAATTGATCTTTTACTTTGTCCGAAACTACGACTACCGTTCTTAAAATCGGCGTGCCCGATACGCCTAAGGGCCGACAAATAGCCGAAACCTCACGGTCCGAACTGGCCAATGCCGGTATCGAGGCCCTCGTCAGCCTGCGGCCTTCCGGCCTGGAGGCAGCCTTGTTGAGCGGCGAAATCGACGCAATCGCGGCCGAACTGAATCAATTCCCGACCCGGCAGCCCGAAGGGATCGTTATTACCGCGCTGAGTCGCCGCGACAGCCCGGCCGACGGCCTGCTTATCCGGCAGGACGCCGTTCAGGCTGGTAAAATTTTCAGGCTGAAAGAGGGGGCTGTTGTGGCCTGCCACACGCTTATCCAAAAAGCGCAGTTGCTGGAATACCGCCCCGACGTCGTTGTCGAGGAAGTTTCCGACGACACGGCCCGACTGCTGGAACAACTCAACAGCGGCCGGCTGGACGCCTTGTTGCTCCCATTGACAAGACTGGGGGCGAATGAAACGGTAATCGATGATGTTTTAAAAGTAGAATTGAATCCCAGGGAATTTACCCCCGTAGCAGGCCAGGGCGCCATCGCCTGGCAAACCCACCGCGATGATATTCCCACCCGCCTGCTGCTCCGGCGTATCCATCAACCGGAGGTATCGGCGCTGACCAATGTCGAGCGCCGGATACAACAACTGCTCGGCGACGATGCCATACTGGGCGTACATTGCGAAAAAGACGCCGCGGGCAATTATCACGTTTCAGCAGCCCGCTTTTCAGGTGAAACCCTGCGCCGCATCTACCTCTCCCAATCAACACGCGCAGGCCTTTCCGAAAGAGCGATTAAAATGATGAATGATGAATGATGAATGATGAATGATGAATGATGAATGATGAATGATGAATGATGAATGGTTGATAAAGGTTGATATTAATTTATAAGGGTTTATATCAACCACGACCAATATTCATCATTCATCATTCATCATTCATCATTCATCATTCATCATTCATCATTCATCATTGTATTTAGTCGAGCTTGTATTTGATCGGCAGCGTGACCATGCACTTGACCTTTTTGCCTTCGTGTTCACCGGGAATCCATTTGGGCATGGCACGGATAACGCGCACGGATTCTTCGATAAAGTCGGGGCGGTATTGGTCGCGCAGTTCGGCTTTGGGGCCGACTTTGCCGATGCTGCCGTCTTCATTGACGACAAATTCCATCACCACCATGGCTTCGGCCTTGTCGAGGCGGGCTTGCGGCGGGTAGCGGAGATTGCCGATCAGGAACTTCATCAAAGCGTCTCGGCCGCCGGGGAACTCGGGCATTTTTTCACAAGTCGTGAGCACAGTATTGTCTTTGGCTGGCGGTGCGCCGGTTGTCTGAGCCATTACCGGCGCTTGCTGGAACAAAAAGGCGAGCAGCAGAAAAACCGGCAGCATCAGGCCGTATTGAAGGCCGCGAACAGGTTCGGAGGATTTTTTCGTAAGCATAATGAGTCGTTGTTTGAGTGGTGATTGATAGAAGTGGTGAACAAAAGATACCGTACGGACGATTTGCGCTTGCTGAAGCAATAATAAACCATATTGGCGGCGGCCCGACTGACCGGCTGCGGAAGCGTCGGCCAGGTATTCGTGTACTTCGCGGAGCGATTTCCGGTACCAATGGGCCAGCGGATGGAACCAGAATACAATGCAAAAAATCTCGGTAAATAATACGTCGACCGAATGCCCGTCGCGGGCGTGTGCCAGCTCGTGGGCCAGGATGGCTTGCTGATCCGGTTCGTTGTCGTGAAAATCGAGGGGGACGAAAACCCAGTGGAAAAAGGAGAAAGGCATACTCACGGCTTGTGACCGGATTAAGACGCCGAAACCGGGCAAAGTCTCCCGACAGGCCGTTTGGCCCAGCCAGTAAAGCCGCCCCAGCCCCAACAACATGCGGGAAAAAGCCAGGGCCACACCCGCTCCATACAACCAGCCGAGTGCCTGAACGATTGTAAAACTGCCGCCGGTACCGGGAACTGCCGCTTCGCCGATCGTGACTTCGGGCAGGGCCAGTCCAGCCAGCACAGGCGTACCCGCGGCAGGAGAAAGGGCAGGCCAAAAAGGCAATATGGCGCCGGCAAACAGGCTGAACAGGAGATAGACGCGATTGAGCTGGAAAAACGTCTCCCGCGCAAACAAGTAACGGTACAGCAGCGCTAACACGCCCCAGGCAAAGCTGAGCTGGACAACGTAGAGGAGAATGGCAGGCAGGCTCATAATTGTTCCAGTTTTTTTAGAATGTCCTGCAAATCGCGCTCATTCAGCCGCTTGTCTTCCACCAGATGCGACACCAGGCGCGATACCGAGCCGTCGAAATAGTTGTGCAAAACATCCGTCAGTGAATTTCGGGCGTAATCTTCTTTTGGTATCAGAGGAAAATATTCGTGGGTTTTACCATAGGCTTTATGTCCGACGAAGCCCTTTTTTTCCAAAATACGCACCACACTCGACACCGTCGAATGCGGCGGCTTGGGCTCTTCCAGGCGTTCCAGCAATTCGCTTACGGTGGCGCGGCCGGCTTCCCAAAGGAGCCGCATCATCTCTTCTTCTGTCTTGGTCAGTTTTTGCATGGCAACCGATGTTTTTGACATCACGATACAAATGTATAGCGCCCTTTTTGGCTATGCAACTTTTTTTTACGTTTTTTAACGTAATAATACGTTATAAAGCACTAATAAACTGAAAATCAATAGTTTAAAATCCATCCCTTCAAATCCCCGCATCCTCAAATCCTCGCATCCTCATTTTTTCACCACCACAAACTCTACCCTTCTGTTCTGCGCCCGGCCTTCGTCGGTATCGTTGGTGGCGACGGGCTGGCCTTCACCCATACCCCGGAAGCGCAGTCGGGCGGCGGCGATCTTGTTGTCGCGCAGGTAATTGACCACGGCCTGTGCGCGGCGGCGGGAGAGGTCGAGGTTGTATTCGTCGGCGCCCAGGTTGTCGGTATGCCCCACGATTTCGATCACCAGCGTCGGGTTGGCGCGCATGATCCGGAGCAGTTTGTCGAGTTCGACGTAGGAGCGGGGCATCAGTTCGTCGCGGTCGAATTCGAAGTAGATGTTTTTGAGCGCGATGGTTTTGCCGGGTTCGAGTGTTTGTTTGCTCAGGTCGTCGGGTTTGACTGGCACGGGCAGGTAGGGCGGCGATTTGCGCACCAGCACGTCGTCGATGTAATAATAGGCGTAGTTGTAGGCATCGTCGGTGAGGGCATGCGACTGGGTGCTTTCGTCGTCGCTGAAATTGCCGAGCAGAATATAGTTCGCTTCGTATTTGGCTTTAAAATAGCCACTCACCTTGATCCATTTACCCTCGGGCGCGGTAATGAGGTTATCGGCGCGCACCTGGGCTTCGCGCACCAGCAGTTCGTCGGTGGTACGGCGTATTTCGCTGACGGAGAAATAGGCGCCCAGGTTGTTGATGTGCAGGGAGCGTTTCATCGGGCACACCCAAAACTCGACGTAATAGGTCTGACCGATCACCAGGGGTTCGGCCAGCTGTATTTCGATGAATTCGCGGCAATGCGGTTTGCCGTTGGTGCAACCGAAGATGGTCAGCCCGGCCATCGCTTTTCCGCCGTGCGGGGTTTGTTTGCCGAAGCCTTTTTCCGCCCAGTCGGCCGGTACGCGTACGCCAGGACCGTACACATCGGGGCTGGCGGTGGTCGCGCTGAACCAGTACTTGACCACCCGTCCGAAATCGGCGCCCTTGTAGGTCCAGCCTACGGGCGGATTGGCAAAGCGTTCAAAACCCGGGTTGGGCACGATATTGGCGCCGGCAGCCGGTGGTTTTTGGGCCGACAGTATCATGCTGTACAACGCCAGCAAGAACACAAATGGCAGGGTGCGGGGGAAAAAAGTCATGTTTAGTCGAATGGGTCGGCGCAAAAGCAGCCGGCGGCCTCCAAATAATGTTTTAACCGAAGGATAAATTTTCAGGGTCGCAAAAATCTTGTTTGGCCAATCGGCAGATTCCGGCCTGCTACTTACTTTTGCAGGGCCAATTTCGGCGACACTCTCCTTATTGACCAAAGTTACCGGTCTTTTTCTCCCCGATAACAATAATCCGTTTGCCGTTGGCAAGGCTTTTGCTCGAAGCCCATTCCTTCAAGCGGTTGTCTTATCAGATCCCGGACAACCAACCCAATCACTGATTTATAAAAATTGAATTTACCATGAACATTGCAGTTGTAGGAACCGGTTACGTCGGTTTGGTCACGGGCACCTGTTTTGCCGAAACGGGCAACAACGTCATTTGCGTCGATAACAACGAAAAAAAAGTACGCCGCCTGCAAGCCGGCGAAATACCCATTTTCGAACCAGGCCTCGATGTATTGTTTGACCGCAATACCAAAGAAGGCCGCCTGCATTTCACGACCAACCTGAAAGAAGCGGTCGACGCCAGCCAGATCATCTTCCTGGCCCTGCCCACCCCGCCGGGCGAAGACGGCTCTGCCGACCTTTCCTACATCCTCGGCGTGGCACGCGATCTGGGGCATATCGTTACCGACTACAAAGTGATCGTCGACAAAAGCACCGTTCCGGTGGGCACCGCAGAAAAAGTCGCCGCCATACTGGCCGAACGCCTGCCGAAAAAACTGTTCGACGTAGTGTCGAACCCCGAATTCCTGCGCGAAGGCGTGGCCGTGGAAGACTTCATGAAACCCGATCGCGTCGTGATCGGCACCCGCAGCGACCGGGCGCAGAAAGTGATGCGCCAGCTCTACGAACCCTTCGTGCGCCAGGGCAACCCCATCTTTTTTATGGACGAGCGCTCGGCCGAACTCACCAAATACGCCGCCAACGCCTACCTCGCCATGCGCATCTCCTTCATGAACGAGATCGCCAACCTCTGCGAAAAAGTCGGCGCCAACGTCGACCAGGTACGCATCGGCATAGGCAGCGACAGTCGCATCGGCAAACGCTTCCTGTTTCCGGGCATCGGCTACGGCGGCTCCTGCTTCCCGAAAGACGTACAGGCCCTGGGCAAAACTGCTTCAACCTTCTCCTATGATTTCAAAATCCTGAAATCCGTGATGAAGGTCAACAGCACCCAGAAAACCCTGTTGACCAAAAAGATTAAAAAATACTACGGCAACAACCTCGAAGGCCGTACGATCGGGGTGTGGGGACTGGCGTTCAAACCCAATACCGACGACATCCGCGAGGCGCCGGCCCTGATCATCATCGAAGAACTGCTGGCCCTCGGCGCCCGCGTGCAGGCATTCGACCCCGAGGCCATGCCCAACGTACGCGCCCAGTTCGGCGACCGCATCCGCTACGCCGACAGCATGTACGACGCCCTGCAAGGCGCCGACTGCCTGGCCGTCATGACCGAGTGGAACGAATTCCGCAGCCCCGATTTCGATCAGATCAAACGCCTGTTGCAGGAACCTGTCATCTTCGACGGCCGCAACCTGTACGACCTGGATCAGATGAAAGGTCTGGGCTTCCATTATGAAAGTATCGGACGGCCGAAGGTGAAGACGAAGAAGCGGATAGCCGCCACGAAAGGTTGAGCAAGACTACTGAGCCGGCTTCGTAAATTTGTTTGCAAACTAACTGCAACGGACCTTTCGTTTATTGTGATATTTTGCATCAACGCACCCTCTCATGGCTCAAATCAGCTGGCTCTACCTCGACAATGCCGGCGGCCGCCACCGCGTCGGGTTGTATCACGGCGACCGCAGCGGTCACCTGATGATTCACTGCGACATGCGGGTGATGCAAATCGACTTTGCCGTCAAAGAAACCCGGACCTACTCTTTCTTCATCGAAGACGAATTGTGCGAAGTGGGCATTTACAAGGAAAAAGACGGCTACTCCTACGATTTTCAGGTCAATAAACAGGTCGACACCCCCCGCAACCGCCTGCGCCGCGCCGAGGAAAAACGCAACCGGGGCTATATGGCCGCCCTGATCGCCGGACTGGTGCTGGTAATCGCCGCCGGCTTTTTTGTCCTGAAAGGGTATAAAAATGAACAAGACCTGAAACGCCGTGCCAGCATGGGCATTTTCAATAAAATCGACGGAGAAACGGCGCAACGGCTCAATCTGGAAGGCAAGGAAGCCGTGGCCAGCCTGTTTATCGTGGAAGAAAACCGGCAGCGAAAAGTCTTTTACACCTTTACCACGGCCGACAGCCTGCGCTTCACGGCTAAAATGACAGTGCCGGATACCGGCCTGATCATGCTGCCCACCGGCTTCCCGCTGCGCGACCGCGACGCCTTCACCATTCGCTACCTGCCCGCGGCCCCGCAGACCAATCAACTGGATTTTCACCGTCCTTCGGAAGAAACCATCGAAAGTTACCTGCGACTGGCTGCCGAAACGGAAGCCCGCGCCCACCCCGAGCATACCCTCGATTACAGCGTCTGCCTGGCCCAACTGGTGCTGTTTGAAAAAGGCTGGCGCAGCCTGGCCGATCTGATTTTTCAGCACAGCCGACCGGAAGACAACAAACGAAACAACAGCGATTCCTATCTGCGGCTGATCCGCGATCCGGATTTTACCAATGCGTTGCGGCGGCGTTGCCAGGGGTAGGATGGCACACACTACTCTTTCTTCTTCTTCCCCGACGACTCCTCCAGATCAACCTCCACTTCCACTTCCCAATTGGCGCGCAGCGCTTCGAGTTTGCGGGTCAGCACCACCTCGGGCTGCTGACGCAGACTGAACCGGCCGGGGTCCCAGCGGCCGTTGCCGTTGCGGTCTTCAACGATTCGAACGGTGTAGGCCACCGCCGGCAGATTGGGAAAACTGAGCCGTTGTTCGCGCGATTCGGCCACGAAACGGCGCTCCTGATCCACGGTTTTGCCATCGAGGATTTGCACCACGTAGGGCATGTCGTATTTCAGGTTTTTGACACTCAGGGCCAGCGAACCGAGTTGTTTTTCGGGCGTCACCAGCAGGGTTCGTTCGAGCGTATCGGTATTCGTCACACCGAAAAAATCGGTGACCGCGCCAGGTAGCAGCAACAGTTGATAATTTTTGCCCGGCTGCCAGCTTACGCCGCCAAGTTGCAGGCGAAGCGGCGACAAACTGTCGAGTGTAACAGTGAAATTGCTGACCCGCACCGTGTCGTATGAGAGGCGCCAGAACGCGGTATCGAAACTTTGCCAGGGTGTATTGAAAGGCAACAGGACCGTCCGGAAGGGATTGACCGGCACGGCTTTGGTTTGTCTGGTCACCGGCGGAGGCGCGGGCTGATTGGGTTTGGGCGAGCGATTGGCCGGCGCCGCGGCATCGCCCCAGGCCACCCGGTGATTTTTCAAAAAATCTTCTCTCGACAGGCCTTTGACCTGCACCGTATCCTTGCCGACGATCAGGCGCCAGCTGCCCCCGGCCTCCGGGCGGTCGTACCACACCGTGAGCGAGTCGCTGATACGTTCGATCTGCAAACGCACGCCGGCTGTATCCGGTGCGATATTCGGCAGACTGTCGAGCGGCGCCGCAAAACCGAGTTTGACCCGTCCGTAGCGGTTGGCGTCGCGCTGGGCAAGCCGCTGGCGTGGCGTTTCTTTGGACATTTTCAGGGTCAGAAATTGTCGGGTGGAATCATTCAGCGTAATCAGGGTATCCGGAAAGCCGATGCGTTCGCTGAGCGGATTCCATTTCAATTTGGCGTTATCGACCGCCTCCACGGCTACGCAGCGGAAGGTACCGGCTTTAACATTCTGAATGGTAAACTGCCCGGATTTGTCGGTGTAGGCAAAATAATAGGGCAGTTCTTTCTGAATGGCTGTGTCGGCGAGGTTTTCGTACAGCATCACCGCCGCGTTTTCGATCAGATCGCCGGTAAAGGCGTCGCTGACGCGGCCCGAGAGCGTCAGACTGTCGATATGGTCGCCAGTCGCGAACACAAACCGCAGGTCTTTGGCGGGGTTGTTTTCGTGCAAATCCTGCACGGCCGTACCGAAATTGATGGTGTAGGTCGTATTGGGGCGCAGCACTTCGTCTTTGTCCAGTTTGACCGTCACGGTGCGGCCTTTGAGGCTGATGTCGGGGCGTTTTTGCAAGGGCGGCGATACGATCACCTGATTGGCGGCATCTTTGAGCACGACCCATTCATCGAAAGTCAGGTCGATGCGGCGGGGATTGAAGCGGGTCGACAGGTTGCGGGTGCTGCGCAGGGTATCGACCCGCGGCGGCTGGCTGTCTTTGGGGCCGCCTTCGGGCGCCACCGGCCGGGCACAGGCAAACAGTACAGCGGCAAGGCCGATAAAGAGGATAAAACGAGTATTCATGCGTCGGAGAGGGGGCAAAGGTAGGGCGCAAACGACAAAACGCGGCGGATATCCGGAGGGCTGCCTTTAATCCACACGATAGCGCCGGATAAACTCCCGGTATCGCTCGTCGCGATTCAGCACCTCTTCATTGCCCAGCACGATCAGCCGCTGCCGGGCGCGGGTGAGGGCGACATTGAGTTTCCGATCGACGCCCTCGCCGGACAGGCTCACCAGCGCCGACAACTGCGCAGGCGAATTGGCGCAACAGGAAATCAGGATAATATCGCGTGCACCGCCCTGATAGCGCTCCACGGTATCGACCGTCACGCTGTCGGGGTCGATACCGGCTGCGGACAGGCTTTCGCGGATCTGGGCGATTTGGGCGCGCCAGGGTGTGATGATACCCAGGCTTTTGTCGGGGCGCCAGGTACGACCTTCGCGGGTGTATTCCTGTTGAAAAAAAGCAGTCAGTTTTGCGATTTGATCGGCTTCTGCGCGGTTGTTTTTTTGACCGGGCAGGGTTTCTTCGGCCGGTGTAGGGATAAATTGAACGAGGGGTTGGCCGTGGCCCGGCGGTTCGTCTTGTGCGGCGTGAAGGGTATCCAGCAGGCCGTTGTAAAAAAACTCATTGGGGAAAGCCATAATCTCGGCGTGCATACGCCCCTGAAGGCTCAGGCAATCATAGGCGTCGAAGTGCTCCCCGGCGATACACTGGCGGTACAGGCGTTCGAAATAGGAATCCCGCAGGTCGAGTAGACCCAGGTTTTGCAAATCGGGATCGTCGACACGCGTCCATTCGGGCTGCTGGGCCGTCACGGCCGGTAGTTGCCGGTGATCGCCGATGAGGGTAAAATGGTTGAAGCGGGTCAGGAGGCCAACGATCTGGGGTTCGGTCAGTTGCGACGCCTCGTCGACCACCAGCCGGTGGAAGGTTTTGAGCCGCAACAGTTGTTCATTTTGGCTAAAAGAAGCGACGGTGCTCACGAAAATCCGGTGCCGGTCGAGGATTTCCCGCAGGTCGCCGCGTTTTTTCACGTCTTTGATTTTTACCGACAACAATTGATCCCGGAACGCCGGACTGGTCGCGTAGCGCGAGCCAATGCGCAAATAATCGCTGCGCACGTTGCCACCCAGAGCATCCAGCGCTTCGCAAATTTCATCGACCGCCCGGTTCGTATAAGCCAGCAGCAGCAGATTTTCCTGTGTTTCCCGCAACACCCAACCCGCCAGCGCGCGCAGCATGACACTGGTTTTGCCCGTACCCGGCGGACCCCAAAGCAGGAAAAAGTCTTTGGAACGGATGATTTTTTGGAGGATGTGGGCTTGTTCGGGGGTGAGGGTGGGGGCATTTGTGTTGACGGTATCGGCAATCTCTTCCCTTTCGTAGGCCCCACCCCCAACCCCTCCCCCCAAGGGGAGGGGAGCCGATCCGAGCTCATAGCCGCTCCCCTCCCCGGAGGGGGAGGGGTTGGGGGTGGGGTGTATCGAGGGGTTGGAGGTGAAGCCTACAACCGAGGAGGATATTAAGGCACTATGACCGAATCCAGCACCTCCTCCCCCCATCACCCTCCTCCTCACCCCCTTCTCCGCACCTGCCCACTCGAACAACCCGCGATACATGGCGACAAACCCGGAATCCATCAGGTCGGGTTCGAGGTGCCAGAGACTGCTGGTGTCGAAAGGCCGGAGGTTGAATTGCTGGTAACGCAGGGCAACCGTTACCTGATCGCGGGTAATCTCCGTGATCGTGCATTTAATCACCTGATGATCGAGAACAGTGTCGGCAGTGGTTTCGGCAGGGTAGAGCACGGCGATGTCGCCCACACGGAAATTGGCCAGCGGGTTGGTCCCGGCGGTTTTGTTGAAGATAAGATAGGGCTCGGGCTGATCGGCGCAATTGACAGCGATTTCAAGATGGCTCAGGATACTGAATGACTGTTGCTTTTCCGAAAAAGTACTGCGCCACACAGCCGCCTGACCGCCCGGAACCTCGGGGTCGGCCTGACCGACTTTGGAGAGCCAGTGTTCGCGGGCGATAAAGCCGGCATAGGCATTGAAATATTTTTTTTCAACCGGATCAAGGGTATTGTAAATGGCTTCAAAGCGGGCAAAATCGCGCTCCAGAAAGCCTTTACCCGCCATTTTTGAAGCGCGCAGGCGTTCGAACAACGGCGCCTCCATATCGCCCGGGCGGATGGCGGCCAGCAGGCGCTCGATACCGACCAACTGGTTGCGCACCTGAATGGCTTCCATTTGTTCGGGTGCGACCGTGGGCGCAAAACGCAGGGTTTGTTCTTCCACCCCGGAATAGAGAATGTATTTGGCCGGGTCGGTATTGCGGCCAAACACCGAACGCACCAACAGGTCGTACAGCAGGGTTTGGGTAAAATGCCCGCGCGAAATCCCGTAGGCATTGGGTTTGAAAGGCTTGCCGCTTTTCAATTCCACGATGGCCGATTTTTCGTCGGTTTGATAAAAAAGGTCGAGACGCCCCTGCAAGCCGTATTGTTCGCTGAAAAAAGTCGGTTCCAATACACAGTGCTCCGGCTCAATACCTTCGCGGGCAAAGCCGCCCGACGCCATTTGTTTTAAATGGAGATAATGCCGCTGCGCCTGGTTTGTCAGGTCCTTTACCTCGGCATCGGTCATCGGGGCGAACACAAAGGGATAAAGCTGAAAGGTTTCCCGGATCAAATCTTCCCAGCGGCTGTCGGGCGCGTGCAAAAGGCGATCGAGAAAAAAGTTGGCGATGTTGCCGAGCAGGATGGGCGCCGTCGTCTCGTGCGGCAAAAACTTGCGCACCAGATAGGAGAGCGGCTCCGGACCGGTGTCTTTGAAACACTCGGCTACAGTGGAAACATCGACCAAGAAATCGGGCTCCACCACGATGGCCCTCGGCCGGTATGCGCCTTGCCGGTCGATGTCGACCTCTAGCAAATTGAGCGAAACCGGGAAGCGAAACACCTTGCGCAACAACTGGATCGTAGGGTTGAAATTGGCGTTGCGCTCCGGTAAATTGTACAAAACACGGATCTGCCGCGCCGGCTCCTCTTCATCCACCGCGATCAGACATTGCGCTTCCGCATCGTCGCGCAAGGCGACTACCCGCACCTTCGATTTATACTCCCAGGCTTCCGGGGTAGAAAAAATCCATTCGCCGGGGGCGGGAAAAAATTCAAGCACTTCAGGCGGAATGGCCGTTTGGCAAACAATCAGGACGGTTTCCGACAGGGCGCGTACTCCGAGCCGCACCAGAGCATCGTCGGCCGCGTGCCCCTGACGCACCCGGCCCGCCAGTCGGCGAAAACGGTGAATAACTTCCAGCGTCTCGGACTGCATGCCGTATTTGTGCCCGGCATAGCTGATTCGTGCAAACAAACTGCTGAAGGCCAGCTGTTCCTGCCGGGTGGCTTCCACAAAAAGCCGTTCCAGCAAAGCCGACATCCCCCACACGCGTTCCGAAGGCCCCCAACCCTCGCGGGTGGCCAGGCGGATTATTTCGCGGTACAACAAGGGCGCGGCTTCGTTGGTCATAACGGGGGTAAAGTTCTGCCGTTTTTCCAATAAAATGTTTGAAAAAAAGAAACCCGCAACCCGCCTATTTCCCCCCTTTGAAAATATTCACTTTATACAGACGCCTGTTCGGGTCGCCGGCATTGGCTTGCCCGATACAGTACAAATAGCCGCTTCGCATCCGGTATCGGGTACTGAGATAAGGTGATTCGGAGGGGGTATATTTTTTGAGTAAATGCCCGTTTGTCGGGTCGATTTCTTTTAATACCACTCCTTCGCTGCCGCCTGAAAAGCGGGCGTAATACCGTTGGGTCGCTTCATCGACTATAATTTCTTTCTTCCAGCCTCCCGTCAAATGGTAATCGATTGGGACCGCCGTTTCACGGAACGGCTCGAACCGGAAGCAATGCAGGGATTGATTCACATGGTCGAAAAGCAGCAGGGTACTGTCGCTGCGAAAAAGCGGGGCATACACCGAGTCTTCGGCCATCAACTGAAAAAAGCCGAGCATGGCCACCAGTTCGTTGCTTTCGGCCATCCTGGCCAGGCGGTCGGGGTCGAGCACTTTTGTCAGATCGGTCCAGTCCGTTTTGTTGTCCAGAATATCATCCCGATCGACGTCGGGAAGGGTTCGCATGTACACTGCCAGTATCTCCCGGTATCGCCGCAGGAGTTGTTCCTCGGCCACCTGGTCGCGCACGTAGGCCAACGGATGTACTTTTTTTTCGGGGTCGTAGTAGTAATACTGGATCGATTGGCGGAAGGGGCCCGTCTGCCGGAATACGTAGTTACCGCCCATTTCCAGCACGCAAGGTTCCACCAACTCGTGAAACAAAGCGGCGGAATAATGCGGAAAAGTATCCAGTTCGCGGCCGCTAAGGGTCAGTTCCCAGGCCATTTCGGGCCCCCAGACGTGCATTCCGCCCGTACAACTCCGATGCAGGGCAATAGCAGGCGCGGGCAGGGCGAGTTGATCGAGTACGCGGCCGTTGTCGGCGACCAGCCGAAGCCAGGTCTGTCGGCGTTCTTCCACCAACAACAAAACGTCGGGGCCGGCAAATAGGTAATCGAGCAGAACGGAGCGGTAATTTTCTTCAAACAATACCTCCATTGCCTTGCCCGTGACACCCACTTCGGGGAGGTCTACGCTGGATGGCGTCATCAGAATCTCGATTTCGAGTTGCCGTTGCGGGAATTCAGCGCTGTCCAGCGGAATCCGGCGGGCAAAGTATCCGATTTGACGGACGACCAGTTCGGCGGGCCTTTCCGGCACTTCGAAAGCAAAACGCCCCCCGGCATCGCTGACCGCGCGCAAAACGCCATCGGAGGCGATTGTAGCGCCGATCACCGGATCTCCATTGGCCTCCACGACCCGGCCGCGCAAGCGCCAGGGTTGTTGCGCGGAAAGTGCGTTCAGCCCGATCAAAAAAAAGCCCAGGAACAGGAGGTAGCGCATGGCATTTGAATTCAACGGTCAAAATTAAAAAGCCCGACCAGCCGGTTATCTTTTATTTGATGGACAGCCGCCGCTCACTGTTCAACAACGTCGATGAATGAGCAAGCCCGACAAAGCAAGCTGAATAGTGTAAATTTATACCCGTCGACATACCTTTGCGCCGCGCCCATCCGCCCTGCAACCGGACACCGGGGCGCAGTCAATATGTCGAAATTTCTCTACAACCGCGTCAGCCGGCGGGAGCTGAAAGATCGCTTGCAACACAGCGCCGATGCCCGTGTCACCCTCTCTTTTTACAAGTACGTGCGACTGAAAAACCCCGTGTTTTTCCGCAACCACCTCTACGACCTGTTTGAGTCTGTGGGCGTGTTGGGCCGTATTTACGTCGCCGGCGAAGGCGTCAATGCGCAGTTGTCGGTACCGGAAAACCGGTACGAGGACTTCAAAACCGCCCTCCACAGCATCGATTTTTTCCAGGGCATGCGCCTGAACGTCGCCGTGGAAGCCGAAGGCAAATCCTTTTTCGCCCTCATCATCAAAGTGCGCGACAAGATCGTGGCCGACGGTATCGACGACCCCGATTTCGACCCTGCCCAAACCGGCCGCCACCTCAAAGCAGCCGAGTGGAACGCCCTGATGAACGACCCGAACACGATCGTCGTCGATATGCGCAACCACTATGAAAGCGAAGTCGGGCATTTTGACAATGCCATTTTGCCGCCTGTGGCAACCTTTCGCGAAGAACTGCCCTTGGTGGCCGAACAACTCGCCGACCAGAAAGAGCGCAACGTGCTGATGTATTGCACCGGCGGTATCCGCTGCGAAAAAGCCAGCGCCTACATGCATTATCGCGGTTTCAAAAACGTGTTCCAACTCGAAGGCGGCATCATCGAATACGCCCGGCAGGTGCGCGCACAAGGGCTTGAAAACAAGTTTATCGGCAAAAATTTCGTCTTCGACGAACGCCTGGGCGAACGCATCAGTCCCGACGTGATCGCCCACTGCCACCAGTGCGGCGCGCCCTGCGACGACCACACCAACTGCGCCAACGACTATTGCCACCTGCTGTTTATCCAATGCCCGGCCTGCAAGGCGGCGTATGAAAATTGTTGCTCGGCCGAATGCCGCGATTTTGCGCAGTTGCCGGAAGAAGTACGCAAGGAAAAAGCCAAATCCATGCGCTTCAACGGATCGGCTTTCGGCAAAGGCGTGTACCGCGCTTTCCGCCCGACGGCAGCGCAATCGGCGCTTGGCGTACAGGAGGCCGTTTAAATTTCTGTCGCCCCGCTGACGGGCGAAAATTTAAACGCGCGCCAACTCCGGGAATTTTCTTTTTTTCGCGGGCGAAATCTGCAAATATGGCCAAATCTCAACCCCGTCGCTCCGCACCGACTTCCCGCCCCGCCGCCAAAACGGCCAGTCCGGCAACTGCTCCAGCCGCTTTTACGGCCCCGCCGTTTTTTACCCGGATCGGCCTGCAAACCGGCCTGATCTTCGCGTTTGCATTTTTGCTCTACGCCAATACCTTGTCGAATGATTTCGTGCTCGACGACGCCATCGTCATCACCGGCAACGTGCACACCCAAAAGGGAATCGACGGGATTCCGGGCATCCTGAAAACCGATGCGTTTACGGCCTTTTTCGACGCAGAAGGGAAAAAATCGCTGGTGGTCGGCGGTCGTTATCGCCCGCTCACGCTGGTCTTTTTCGCCGTGTTGTACGAGATGGTGGGCGCCCAGCCGTTTTTGTTCCACCTGTTCACGGTGCTGTTATTTGCCCTTACTTGCGCGGTGTTGTACCGCACCCTGCGCCGTATGTTGCAGGTCAATTTCGGTGGCGACTACGCCGCCGTGTTGGCCTGGATGGCTGCCGTGTTGTTTGCCGCGCACCCCATCCACACCGAGGTAGTGGCCAATATTAAAGGTTGCGACGAGATTGCGACCTTGTTGTTCAGTCTGGGCGCGCTTTGGTCGGTTTTTAAAGCCTACGACACCGGGAAAACGCAGTGGGTCGTTCTGGCCGCCTTGTCTTTTTTCCTGGCCGCCTTGTCCAAAGAAAATGCCGTTACCTTCCTGCTGGTCATTCCACTGGCACTCTATTTTTTCCGGCCGGCCGGCGTTGGTCGCGTAATCAGCCTGAGCGCGCCGTTGCTGGCGGCATTTGCGGTGTTTTTTGTGATCAGGATGCAAATCCTCGACTGGCAGTTTGGCAAGCCGCCGATGGAATTGATGAACAACCCCTATTTGAAGATCGTGGGCGACCAATGGGTCCCCTATTCTCCTGCTGAAAAGCTGGCCACGATTTTTTACACCCTGGGCAAATACGTGTGGCTGCTCATTTTCCCTCACCCGCTCACACACGATTATTACCCCAAACAGGTGCCGATGCAGACCTTCGGCAGTCCGGCAGCCCTGTTGAGCATGGCGGTGTACATCGGTCTGGCGGTCTGGGCGATCAGAGGCATTCAGAAAAAAGACCCCGTGCGTTTCGGCGTGTTGTTCTACCTGCTCACGCTGAGCATTGTGGCCAATTTTGTATTCCCGGTAGGCACTAACATGGGCGAGCGTTTTGTCTTCATGCCCTCCGCGGGTTTTTGCCTGGCCGTGGCGGCCCTGCTGCTCCAATGGGGTAAAAACGGCAATCTGCGCACGGCTTTGACGGTGCTGGGCGTCATTACGGCGCTTTGGGCAATTAAAACCGTTTGGCGCAACACCGCCTGGGCAACGAATGAAA
Source organism: Saprospiraceae bacterium (assembly GCA_016787345.1). GTDB lineage: Bacteria > Bacteroidota > Bacteroidia > Chitinophagales > Saprospiraceae > M3007. The sequence continues at coordinate 39,813 of JAEUUU010000026.1, forward strand.
AACTGTTTTTCACCGATGTAAGCACTTCCGACAACAGCGCCAAAATCCACAATGCCTGCGGGGGCGTGTTGTTTGACAAAGCCAAGGACGTAAAAGACCCGGCGGAGAAGGAAAAGATTTATCGCGAATCGCTCCAACACGCCGACAAGGCGATCCAGATTTACCCCAACTACCGCGACGCCTATATCACCCGGGCCGGCGACCGCTTTTATTTGAAAGACTACGACGGCGCAGTGGCCGACTATCGCCAGGCGCTCAAACTGGGCAGCAACGACCCCAAAATCAAAACCTACCTGGGCATCGCCCTGCGCGACGGCGGCAAATTTTACGGGGAGAAAAAAGGCGACTTCGCTACTTCCGCCAAAATGCTCAACGAATCCTGGCAAATCAACAATACGGACTTCGAAACCGCCCGATTGCTGGGCGTGCTCAACGGCGTGCAAAAAAAGCACCTCGAAGCGCTGGAATGGTTCAAAAAAGCCGGCGAACTGGCCCCCGACAACGCCTCCGTGCTCTACGACCTGGGTACGGCCTACCACAATGCCGGCGATGCCGCCAAAGGCAACGAGTACTGGCAAAAGGCTATAGAGAAAGATCCGACGCTGGGGCAGCGGAAGCAGCAATAGAAAAAGACGCCGCGGTTATTTGCCGCTTTTCTTTTTGGCCGGCGCCGCTTTCTTTTTCCCCTTCGGCACATTCACCCCTTCAAACACCTGCACCGCCAGCGGCGCCAGCGTGATGGCGACCGACTGCTCGTGGCCGTGATTGGCCTTTTTAATGGTTTTCACCTCCCCGTTCGACACGCCGCTGCCCCCGAAGCGCGCCTCATCGCTGCTGAGCACTTCCCGCCAAACACCCGCATAGGGCACGCCCAGTTCGTAGTTTTCGAGGCTGCTGGGATAAAAATGTGCCACCACCAACAGCACGGGGTCTTCGGGCCGTCCCTTGCGCAGAAAAGTCACTACGCTGTTGTCGGTATCGTCGCCGCTGACCCAGGCGAAGCCCTCGGGCGAAAAACCGTGGTGCCAGAGCGCCGGACGGCTGGTGTAAAATTCGTTGAGGGCTTTGACCCACAGCCGGCAATTTTCATGCACGTCGTATTGCAGCAGCTCCCACACCAGCCCGCGGTCGTGGCTCCATTCTGTCGTTTGTCCGAACTCGCCGCCCATAAACAGCAACTGGGTACCGGGGTGCATCCATTGAAAGCCGTACAAGGCGCGCAGGTTGGCGAACTTCTGCCATTCGTCGCCCGGCATTTTGTACAGCATGGAGGCCTTCATATGCACCACCTCGTCGTGGCTCAACGGCAGCATAAAACGCTCCGACCAGGCGTAGACAAGTGAAAAAGTGATGTCGTTCTGGTGCCAGCGCCGAAAGACGGGCGGGCGCTTGAAGTAATTCAGCGCGTCGTGCATCCAGCCCATCATCCATTTCTGGCCGAAACCCAGTCCGCCCTCGAAAGTGGGTTTGCTCACACCGGGAAAAGCCGTGCTTTCTTCGGCGATGGTTTCGGCGCCGGGGTAGTGTTTGTACACCGCTTCGTTGAAATCGCGCAGGAACGATATGGCTTCCAGGTTTTCCCGACCGCCGTACACGTTGGGTATCCACTCCCCTTCCTTGCGCGAATAGTCGTGCATGAGCATGGAGGCCACGGCATCCACGCGGAAGCCGTCGGCGTGGTATTTTTCCAGCCAAAACAGCGCGTTGGAGATCAGGAAAGAGCGCACCTCGTTGCGGCCGTAATCGAACACGTAGCTGTTCCAGTCGGGATGGAATCCCCGGCGCATGTCGGCGTATTCGTAAATATGCGTGCCGTCGAAGAGGTACAAACCGTGTATATCGCCCGGAAAATGGGAGGGCACCCAATCGAGCAGCACCCCGATACCTGCCTGGTGAAAAGCATCGATAAGAAACATCAGGTCTTCCGGGTCGCCAAAGCGACTGGTGGGGGCGAAATAGCCGGTCACCTGGTATCCCCAGGAAGGGAAATAGGGGTGTTCCATCACCGGCATGAGTTCGGCGTGGGTAAAGCCCATGTCTTTGACGTATTGCACGAGTTCAACGGCCAGTTCGCGGTAGTTGAGCGAGCGGTTGCCGTCTTTGGCCAGTTTTTTCCAGCTGCCCAGGTGCACCTCGTACACCGACCAGGGCTGGGGTTTGCCGGCTTTTTCGCGGCGCTGGTTGAGCCATTGTTCGTCTTGCCAGGCATAGTCGAATTCCCAGACGATGGAAGCGGTGCCGGGCGGCGTTTCCCAGCGGCGGGCGTAGGGGTCGCCCTTGTCGAGTTTCAGGCCCGTACTGGATACGATGTGGTATTTGTATGCCGTTCCGTGGCCGATGTCGGGGATAAATCCTTCCCAAATCCCGCTTTGATCCCAGCGGGGCAGCAAGACGTGGCTTTTGGTATTCCAGTGGTTAAAATTACCGACGACAGCCACACTTTTGGCGTGGGGCGCCCACACGGTAAAACAGACGCCGCGCCGACCGTTGTGCTCCACAACGTGGCTCCCCATTTTTTCATACAAGCGGTAGTGTTTGCCGCTTTGCAGGAGAGAGACGTCAAAATCGGTGAGTTTGGAAAATGCCTGGACGTTCGACATGGGTAGACAGCGGCCTTTTCAAACTGGCCGAAGGCAAGTTTAGGGAGCCTTGCGGTGAACCCCTAATTTTTTTCCATCTTATTTCCGCTGCACCAGATTCGTCCGCACGTACCGATTGATAAAATCCTCCCGGTAAGTATCGCCCAGGGGTATTTCTTCGGGGATGTCGGCCCGGAGCTGGATGCTGTCCTGGTCGATCGACTGGATGAACTGGATGTTGACGATATGCGATTTGCTCACCCGGGCAAAGATGGACGAAGGCAATTGCTCGTGTATCGTCTTGATATTCATCGCCGTAATGATCTTTTCCTTGCCGGAATACAGCACCACGTAGTCTTTCATGCCTTTGATGAAAGCGATGTCTTTGAAAAAAACCTTGATGTATTTGCGGTCGGATTTGATGTAAATATAGTCGTGCGCGATTTCGACCGAACTGCTCTGACCGGCCAACTGGAGCAAATCGTGCAATTCCTTGGCTTTGTTCACGGCTTTGATAAAGCGGTCGAGCCGGATGGGTTTGACGAGGTAATCGACGGCGTCCAGTTCGTAGCTTTCCAGGGCATATTGCGGATAAGCGGTGGTCAGGATGACCAGCGGGCGTTTTTTGATGCTGCGCAGGAATTCGAGGCCGTTGACGCCGGGCATCTCGATGTCCAAAAACATGAGATCGACCTCGTTGGCGCTCAGGAAGTTGTTGGCTTCGAGTGCGTTGTTGAACTCGCCGATCACTTCGAGAAAATGAACTTCACTGGCATTGAGCAGTATCCCTTCGCGGGCCAGCGGTTCGTCGTCAATAATGATGCATTTCATAGTCGGATTGTTTTGATTGTGGGGTGATGGATTAACTCGGTTGCAAATGCAGTCTGACCTTGTAACTGCGATCCTGATCGTCGATATCCAGCCGGTGTTTACCCGGGTACAACAGGTTGAGGCGGCGGCAAATATTGGTCAGCCCGATTCCGCCCTGGCTGTTTTGGTGCACCGGATATTCGGGTTTGCCGTTTTCAACTTCAAAAATGATGTCGCCGGGCTGAATATCGAACGACACGTGTATCTGGTTTTCATTATCGAGGTTGAGGCCGTGTTTCAGCGCATTTTCAACAAAAGGTAAAAAAAGAAAAGGGGCAACTTTGATGCCGGATGACGAACCTTTGACCTGAAAATCAACCAGCGACTTGTTTTTCCGCATTTTATCGATGCTCAGGTAGTTCTGCAGATATTCGATCTCGTCGCTCAGATTGACGCTTTCCTGTGCGCAATCGTACAACTGATAGCGCAACAAATCGCTCAAATGCAAAATGCTCTCCGAAGCCTGGGCCGGGTTGGTCCGGGTGCGAACGTAAATACTGTTGAGGGCATTGAATAAAAAATGCGGGTTGATCTGGTTTTTGAGGTAATCCAGTTCGGTTTTCAGGCTGGTGGTTTCGAGTTCTTTCAAACGGGCCTGGTTGCGCAAAAAACGTTTGATGATGTTGAATCCCACGGCTGTCATCAGCAGGTTGAAGGTCAGAACGGCGCTGTCGACCACCTGCAGGATATTGGGCGACCAGGAGGCCCCGTTCGACAAGGCGTGTTTCAACATGATCGAACCCAGCACGGCATTGGCCAACACCAGAAAAGCCGTACTCAGCGCATACTGCCAATACTGCCGGCGCAGGAAAAGGCGGGGAATGAGCACGTACAAATTGAAATAAACAAGGGCCGTATCCACCACCAGCACAGTGACGTATACGACAAGCAATTTCGCCGGCATTCGCGTGCCGGTAATGCCGCTCAGCGCCAGCAAATGCGGCAAATACATGGTCAGCCAGAACAAAAGATGTTGTACCCAGCGATAGCGCCGGGTCAGGATCAGTTCCAGCAATCGATTGCTTAAATGCATGTTTTTAACGGCGAAAGAACAGCGCCGGGTCTGGTAAAGATATTGAAAGGAGCCGACCGGAACACGATGTTCCGACCAATACGCCATACCGCGGGCGCAAATAACGGGCTGGCACGATTTTAGCCGGATTCAATACGTCGATTCTTTCTAATCTCCAATTTAATGCCAGGCCAATGAATGTCCCTTCCTTCCTGCGGTTTATGCCGCAATTCCCGCTCCTGCACACGTTGCTGCCTGCCGAAAAAGCGCAGCTTGAAGCCGTGGCGCAATGGCGCTCCGTTCGCAAAAATTGTCTCGTTTACCATCCCGGCGACCCCGCCGACCATATTTATTTTCTGGTCAAAGGCGCCGTCAAAACCGGTATCGTGCTCCACGACGGCCGTACGATGATCCGCAACATCGCCCTGCCCGGCCAGCTGTTTGGCGAAAGCGGCCTGCTGGGCGAATCCGGCCGCCGGGATTTTGCCCGCACCCTCAATCAGTCTGCCGATTTTTTCGCCGTGCGCGTCACCGATTTCCAGCAACTGATGCGCCACAACTTCGAACTCACCAACGCTATCCTGAAACTCTTCGGCGACCGCCTGCGCCGCGCCGAACTGCAGCAACAGGCTTTGATTAACAAAGACGTGCGGGCCCGCATCGTGGATTTTATCAAGGAAAACGCCGCCCAGCGCCATACCGAACGACTCAGCCTCAACGGACTCACCCAGGCCGACATCGCCAATCTCGTGGGCGCCAGCCGCCAAACCGTTACGGCCGTGCTCAACGAACTGCGCAAAACCAATGTGATCGCTTTCAGCCGCCGCGACATCTCCATTCAGGACCGCGACAAACTCAACTGATCGGTTTCACAACACCACCAGCGCCGCTTCATACCGCTTTCCGCCGCTTTCGAGCACCAGCAAGTACCGGCCAGCCGCCCAGCCGCTCACGTCGAGCCGCAGGGCGCCCTGCGTTACCGGCTGTTTCATCAAAAGCCTGCCGTCGCCGGCAGTTGCCGACAATATGCCTGAACCGGGCAGAACAACCTGCACTGCGCCGTGCGCCGGATTGGGGTAAACATACATGCCGGATGCTTGCTCCGGGCTGGCGACAGCGCTCGTCTGACTGATCTCCAACGAGGTCGTATTCGTGACAACCGGGGCGTTGTAATCAAAGAAAATATGGGCCGTATTGCGCAGCACGGTTCCGAGCGGCTGGTTGGGGCGCGGCTGCACGGCGTATTGTACGAAACCATGACTGCCGGGCTCATCCGCGCTGGCCGGCGGCAACTGGATGTTGTGGAAATAAAATTCCATCGCCCCTTCGTTCAGCAAGGTCCAGGAACACGGATGCGACGAACCCAAAAATTGAAAAGTGCCGGGATTAAATGCCGCGTCGAGCGTATCGGTAATGCGGATAAAACTGGCCGGGTAGTTGCCCAGGTTTTGAAAACGAATGGTGTACACCACCCGTTTGCCATCAGCAATTTCCGTGGGTGTGATATTGGCCGGCGGGTCCGATTGTTTGTCGTTGGGATCATAAGAACCCACGACCTGCCGGCACAACTGTCGGTTGTTGTCGCCGGGCGCCAGGTCGCCGGCCAGCGGCGCAATGGCAGCCTGCAGACAAATTTCCGTGCCGAAGAGTACACTTGCCGGCGTCCTGAGGCTTATGGTGATTGCGCCGTGCGCGTCGGGCGCCAGGTTGCCCAGGTTCCAGCTCAGGGCGCCCGCGCTTTGGCT
>JAEUUU010000047.1 GCA_016787345.1 Saprospiraceae bacterium
CAAATGTGATAGTGCCCCGGCGGGGTGGGCCCGCACCTTTGTGCCATCAATGTTTCAAACGCCATTGGCACAAACACCCACACCCGTACAAAATGAAAAAGGCACTCAAAATTTTCGGTTATCTGATGCTGGGTTTGCTGGCAATCGTGATCGGTCTGGCCGCTTATATCCAGTTCTCCGCCATCCCTGTGTACCCGGTCAATCCGCCTGCACTAACGATTACGCCCGACAGTGCGCTGGTCGCCGAAGGCCGCCGGATCGTTATGACCGATTGCGCCCATTGCCACCGTGCGCCCGACGGCAAGTTGTCCGGCGATCTCTGGTTTGAAGACCCGGACTTTGGCACACTCTGGACCGGCAACATCACTCAACACCCCGAGGCGGGCATCGGCGCCTATACCGACGGCGAACTGGCGCTGTTGCTCCGCACAGGCATCAAAAGAGACGGACACTTCGCCGGCCCCTGGATGACCTTCCCCCTGGTCTCCGACCAGGATCTCGCCGCCATCATCGCTTTTCTTCGCTCCGATGCGCCCGAAGTGCAGGCGGTCGACAAGCCGCAACCGCTGGCCGATCTGAAATTCCTGGGCAAAATGTTTGTCAAGATGATCCTGAAACCCGTAGCGACTTACCCCCAACAGCCCATCCCCACGCCATCGCCCGCCGACACGCTTGCCTACGGCCGCTACCTCGCCACGGGTCGCTGGGAGTGCTACCGCTGCCACTCGGCCAGTTTTGAAACCAACAACGACTTCGAACCCGAAAAATCGACAGGCTATTTCAGCGGCGGCAACCCCGTCACCACCAAGGAAGGACTCGACATTAATTCCGCCAATATCACCCCCGACCCGGAAACCGGGATCGGCAACTGGACGCTGGCGCAGTTCAACGAAGCGGTGCGTTTCGGCAAACACCCCGACGGCCGCTCGCTCCATCCGGCCATGCCCCCGATGTCGATGCTGACGGATCAGGAAATAAACGCGCTCTGGGCTTATCTGCGAACGGTACCGGCGATTCATCATCCGGTGGAGCGCAACGGGCAGCAGCAATAATCAATTTGCCGCTGTAAGCCATGCAAACGCGCATCGAGAACCAGGCCACCGGAACGCAAATCATCGTTGTGCGGCCGGCTGCCGAAACCGGGGGCGCCTTTACCGAAACGATCATCGTACTGCCGGCCGGCGCGCAGGGGCCGCCGCTGCACCTGCACCCGCTGCAGGAAGAACATTTCGAAACGCTGGAAGGAATCCTGGGCATCAGGGTCGGCAACCGCACGGTTGTTGTGCCGCCCGGCCGTTCGTTCACGGTGCCGCCCGGCGTGCCGCACAGCTGGTTCGGGGTAGGCGGTCGGGCGGTGCGCTGCCGGGCCATCTGGAAACCCTCGTTGCACATCGAATACCTGATGGAAGAACTCACACAATCGGCCAATCGCCGGAAATCGAAATCCCCATCCCTGCTGGAAGCCGCTTATGTGCTGCATCGCATACGGGGCGAGTATTTCCTGGCAGGCGCCTTTCCGAAAGAACTGCAGATTCTGCTGTTTGCCATATTGGCGCTGCTCGGCAAGTCGTTCGGATTGGTAAAAGCCAAGCGGAACTAATTTAAAATCAACTATTTAGTCATTATTAAAACCCAATGTTATGTTTAACTTTTTGAAAATTTCCACCCTCTCGCTGCTGTTCTTTTTCAGCTTCTCCCTCCATGCCCAAATCAGCGCCGCCGATGAAAAGGGAACAAAAGAATGCTATGACGCCTGCATAGCAGCATTTGAAAAAAATGACGCCAATGCGCTGTGCCAATGGTTTACCGACAATGCCGAACATATCGGGCCCATGGGCGATATCGTACGCGGCCGCGACAATCTGATTCCTTACTACACGCATTTATTCGAGTGGTTTGGCACCATGCCCAAACCGGATCGCAGTGAAACGAAAGTTACGAACATGCAATCCCGGTACCTGGCTACCGATCTGGTTCAGGTGACGTACACAGAGGATAATATCCGCTATTATGGTGAAAAGACCGAATCGGAGAAGTTTTCCTGCGCCGTTGTGCTGCGCAAGACAAAAGGAAAATGGCTGATCGAATTACTGATGATGACGCCCGTACAAACCATGCCGCCCGCAACGAATAAATAAAGAACCCAACCCATTCTATCCTTCATTTCATTCCATTGATTATGAAAACGTTGTTCAAAAATTTTGCACTGTTCCTCCTGGTCTTTTTCTCCCTCCATCTCAACGCCCAAACCGCCGCCGACAAAGCCGAGGTGCTGAAAATGTGGGATGAAGTCTGGCACGCCTATGAGGCCGACGAAACCAAAATGTGGGACTATTACGCCGACAATGCCTGTGAAGTGTTCCCCGACGGCAGCCATATCTGCGGCAAAGATGCCCTGAAAGCCGGCTACGAAGCCTTTAAACCCATGCTGGAAGGCACGCCAAGCTGGACCTACGCCACGCCCGAAGTCAGTTTTATCAGCCCCGACGTGGCGCTGCTGATTGCAGAAATTAACGTTGATATGAAACTGAAAGGCGGCCAGCAAATCGGCGGGAAAATGAAATTCACGGCCATTGTCAAAAAAACCAGCGGCCGCTGGCTCATCGTGTACGACAGCCAAACGCCGATACTGAACATGTCGGGCAACTAAAAGCGCCTGCCGCGGACGTTGCGCCTGCAAGTTTGCAAACCACCTGTTAACAAACTCCAGCAGGTGTAACGTCTGCGGCCCTGCCGGTGTACCATCCGGGTACATTTTATTCAACCATTTAACCCAATTACAAAAATCATGGAAACGCAATCGATCACCGAAACACCCGAAACTACCACCCCCGACACCACGACTGTCGCCGTGCCGGAAAGCCTCGGCTCCTGGCCCGATGCCTGGTACTTCCCCTACTTCGAATCGTGAGAGAGCAGCCTTTGGGGCTGGTCCGTTGACAATCCGTGTCATCTGTGTTTCCATCCTGCCACGGCGGCGCATGGCAACGCGAATGACACGAATTGTCGCGGATGGTAAAAAAGGCGGCGCACGGAAAACCAATCCCGACACATCGGTCGTACATGCCAGTCGAATTTTATCACCAACTATTTTCCTTCTAACAACATGAAAACTGTTCTATCCTTCTTGTTTCTATTGGTAACGGGTTTGCTGTCGGCCCAATCCTTTACCGTCGTAGCCGACAGTCTGCGCCTGCCCAACGGCCTCGAATTCGACGCCCAGGGCCGTCTTTGGGTCACGGAATCCGGCTACGGTTTCGACGACGGCGCTGTGTCGATCGTTCAGCCCAACGGCGATTTGTTGCCCGTGGTGGTCAATCTGGCGGCGTTCTACGACACCACGAGCCAGGAAAACGTCGGTCCCTGGCACACCGCGGCCCTGCCGGGCAATCAATTGGGCGTCCTGTCGCCCGTCGACGGAGGCATCCTGCTGTTCGATCTGGGTGGCTTCATCCCCGGCGTTTCGCAACCGCTCACTGCCGCCAGCGCTACCACGGTTCCGATCGCCGATTTTGTTTTTCAAAATCAGCCGCCGGGTATGGGCGATTCCAATCCATACACGGCCTTGCAGGACGCCAACGGCAACTGGTTCGTCGCCGATGCCGGCTTCAACGGTATCGTCAAAGTAGAGGCGGGCAGCGGGCAGCGTTCGGTCTTTTGCAAATTCGATCCCATCGCCAACCCGCTTCCCATCGGTCCGCCCGTGATCGACGCCGTTCCGACGCGCATCATCGCCAAACCGGGCGGCGGGTACTACGTGTGCAACCTGACCGGTTTTCCTTTCCCCGAAGGCGCGGCCTCAGTTTTTGAAGTCAGCGAAAATGGAACGGTCTCGGCTTTACACACGGGGCTAACGATGCTGACCGATCTGGTCCTCGACGCGGCTACCGGCAACCTGTATGCCCTTCAAATCGGCACTTTCGACCTTTCAATTTTCAATTTTGCCCCGAACTCGGCCAAAGTCTGGCGGATACACCCCGACGGCTCGAAGGAAATCGTAGCGGAAAACTTCGATCTGGCGCCGGGTATGGCGATCGACGGGCAGGGCATTCTGTACGTCAGCGAACTGGCCAGCGGACGGATATTGCGCTTCGACGGCGTCACGGGCGCCCACTCGCCGGCCGACGAACTGATCGCGCTGTCGCTGTCGCCCAACCCGGCCAATACGTTCGTCCGGGTCCATTTCACGCTCGACGCCGAAACGCCGGTGACCCTCCGCTTGCTCGACGCGCGCGGCGCATTGTTGCAAACCCGCAATCTCGGCCGGCTTGGCTCGGGGTTGCACGAATCCGAACTTGAACTTTCGCAATATCCGGCCGGCTTGTACTGGGCCGAGGTCCGGACGGTATCCGGAACCAAAACGATGCAGGTGGTGAAATACTAAACGCCGGCAGGGCATCTCGTTTCCCACAGATATTCGCAAATAGAAATGCAGATTTTGCAGGCAAAATAACCTGCCCGCGTCTGCGAAACCATCTGCGCTTGTCTGCTGGAAATAAAAAATCGGAACGCGGCGAGGCGGCGCAGAAGAGCCGGATTATGGTGTTTATCGGCCTTTTGTGTCGCTTTGCCGCTGTTTTGAATTTTCCGTAAATCTGTTGTTTTTCATGAAAAAATGCTAAATTTCCGTGTCAAAACGGAAAACCATGTGTTACAATGCCCGCGTTTTTCTGCTGTTGGCGCTGGGTTGGTGGAGTTTCTCTGCTGCCGCGCAACGACCGGAAATCGACAGTTTGTACCGGCTGTTGAACAATGCAAACACCGATACCGCCCGTTGGTATTATTCCATCGAATTATCGGCCAAATATCTGCGCATCAATACCGATACCTCCCTGATGTACGGCCAGCAGTCGTTGTCGTGGAGCGGTAATCTGGGCAACGGCAAATGCAAAGCCACGAGCCTGAACACGCTGGGTGCGACCTACTGGTCCAAAGGCGAGCATGAAACGGCCCTGCGTTATTATTTCGATGCCCTGAAAACCAGCGAAGAGCGGGGATTTGCCAAACTGACTTCTACGATTTACGGCAATATCGGCATGTTGTATTCCGAGCGACACGACCCCGATCGCGCCTTGGAATACCTGCGCAAATCGCTGGCCCTGAAATACGAAATCAAGGATACGCTGGGCATTATGCGGGCGCTCAACAACATCGGCGAGGCCTATGTGGAGGCCAAACAACCCGATTCGGCCCTGGTCAGTTTTTTGCGCTGCGTACCGTTTCTCGAAGCCAAAAACGAGTCGTTCGGCAAAGGCATCGTATTCAACAACATCGGCACTATTTATTTTCACAAAAAGGACTACGCCAACGCGGCCGATTACTACAACCGCTCGCGCAGCATCCGCGAACAGATCGGCGACAATGGCGGTTTGTCGGTCGTTTTGGGCAATCTGGGCGATCTGGCCCTGGCGCGCAACGACCCGTTCGGGGCAATCGGTTTTTACGAACGTTCGCTGGCCCTGAATGAAAAAACGGTCAGCGCCAGCGACCGTGCGGCGTTTTGGCAAAAATTGTCGGGCGCCTATGCCGCGCAAGGCAATTTCACAAGGGCTTACGATTATCTGCACCAATATGTCGGGTACCGCGATTCTTTGTACAACAAGGAGCGGGAAGAGCGCATCGCCGAAATGGAGGTTCGCTACCAGACAGGTCTGAAAGAAGCCGAAATTGCGCGACAACAGTTGCAGATCGAACGCGCGCGGAGCCGGCAGCGCATCCTGTTTTTCAGCGCTTTGGCCGTTGTGTTGGCCTTGGGCGGCCTGTTTCAGTTTTTGCGCAACCGCCAGCGGCTTCGTCAGCGGGAGGCCGAACACAACCTGATCCTTCGGGAAGCCGAGGCAACCCGTCTGCGCGAACTCGATCAGGTCAAATCTTCTTTCTTTGCCAATATCAGCCACGAATTCCGCACCCCGCTCACCCTGATCCTGGGTCCGGTGCAGAAATGGCTGCGTGAACAAAACGATCGCCCCGAAATAGCGGTTCCCGCCAAAGATCTCAACGGTATTCGGCGCAGCGCCTCGAGGCTGCTGGATCTGGTCAATCAACTGCTCGACCTCTCCAAAATCGAAAGCGGGCGCATGCGGCTCAGCATCGGTCGCGACGACCTTACGCAAACCCTGCGCGTGCTCGGCAACGCCTTCGAAAGTATGGCCGAACAAGGCAATATCCGGTATCGCATCGATATTCCGGCCGAGTCGGCGCTGGCCTGGTTCGACCGCGACAAACTGGAAAAAATCTGCTCCAACCTTTTGTCCAACGCCTTCAAACACACGCCGGCCGGCGGGGAGGTGACGCTCAAAGCCGGCATTGAAAATGACCGCCTTCACCTGTCGGTGCGCGATACCGGAAAAGGAATTGCGACGCAGGAACTCGACAAAATATTCGAGCGATTTTATCAGGTGGAAGGATCGGGCGAAAAGGGTACGGGAATCGGCCTAGCGCTGGTGAAAGAACTCGTCAGCCTGCACAAAGGCGAGATTTTTGTCGAAAGCCGCCCGGAAGAAGGGTCCGTATTTTCCGTGACTTTGCCGGTAGGCTGGGGCATGTTCGCCCCGGAAGAAATTGTGGAGCCGGCCCTCGCGACGAGTTCGACATTGATTTTAGACCGGCCTTCTTTTGCCGCGGAGGAAACAGTATCGCCGTCGACAGCAACCGACGACAAGTTGCCGCTTTGTCTGGTGGTGGAGGATAACGTTGAATTACAGGCTTTTATACGGGATCAACTTGTCGGGCAATTCCGGGTACACATTGCGGCCAACGGCCGGCAAGGGCTCGACGCCGCGCTGGATCTCATCCCCGACCTGATTATTTCGGATGTGATGATGCCCGAGATGGACGGCAACCGGATGTGCGCCGCCCTCAAAACCGACGAACGCACGAGCCACATCCCCGTCATCCTGCTCACGGCCAAAGCCGGACAGGAAAGCCGGATCGAGGGGCTGGAAACCGGCGCCGACGATTACCTGACCAAACCGTTCGACACGCGCGAACTGCTCGTCAGGGCCAATAACCTGATCGCCCAGCGCGAACGGCTGCGCAAACAGTTCAGCCGTACCGTCGTACTGAAACCCAAAGACATCGCCCTGACCTCGGCCGATGAACGTTTCCTGCAACGTATCCAGGACAGCCTCGATGCCCACCTGTCCGACGAGCAGTTCAGCGTGGAAGAACTCGCCGCACAGGCGGGCATGAGCCGGAGCCAGTTGCATCGCAAACTGACGGCCCTGATCGATCAGCCGCCGGTGGAATTTATCCGGAATTTCCGCCTGCGCCGCGCCAAGGAAATGCTGGAAGCCGGCACGGGCAACGTGTCGGAAATTGGTTTTGAAGTCGGGTTCAGCAGCCCCGCCTATTTCTCCAAAGCATTCAAGGATGCATTCGGGGTGTCGCCGAGCGAGGTCCGGAAGGGTTGACTCAGCGGCGCAGTTTGATACTGCAATCCAGCACCGTGGGGTCCTCCAGCACATCGATGAGCGAGTGCGAGGAGCTGACCAGGTGACGGCCCTCGCGTTTCAGGTGCTCGCCTTTGACCTTTTTTACCTTCCCGTCAAAATGGAAGCGGCGGGTGTAGGTATTGCTGCCGAGCATCATTTTGAGCATGGGATTGTTGCGCATGTCGCCTAAAGGATTGTCTTCCATGCCGGGTATTTCGACCGGCACGGCGTGGTAGGCGAAGGTTTTGCCTTGCCAGCCGACGCTGGTTTTGGCGCTGTTGAACATCTTTCGCATACTACCGAAGGCGCCGATTTCGCCGTTGCCGGGGCCCGTCAGGGTGTCGAGTCCGTTGAAATTTTCCCAAAAAAGGTTGATTTCGTTTACTTCTTTGAAATCAAACATGAACGTCAGTTTGAATCCCGACTTCATTTTGAGGGCGACTTTCGAGCGTTCGGCGAGTTCGGGGTGGGGGAGGCGAAGCTTGACGGAATCGGGCAGGCTGGCCATCGACAGGAGGGTGTCACGAAACGGACTCTGACCGGTGCTGTCCGATGCTTCCGCCAGCGATTGAAATAATTGCTGGTAGCTTCCCATCATCGACATGTCGAAGCTCATTTCGTAGCGGCCGCTGCGGTCTTTTTTGAACCAGTATTCTTCAGTGATGTCAAAACAGCTCGAAAAGGCGAGCAGTACAAAAAGCAGGGCAATGGGGCGTAAGAGTTTCATGGTTAACAATATTTTTGGGTGAAAAGGAACAGGCTGCCGGGGATTCGTGCAAGTCTTGTCGATTAAATTTATCGCAATTTTACCGCTTCAAAAGGCGCCAACCGCCTGCTGCCAGGTTTTGCTCAAACGATACGTCCGATGCACATATTTTTCCGCCTGTTATTCCTTTTTCCGCTTGCGCTGCTTTTGCATGCCTGCCGCCCCGCACACAAGATCGCCGGCCGCGTACCGGCCAATCCGCTGGAAAAAATACTGGCCGCTCAGGCCGGCTCTTTCGACAGTATTTTGTCCCGGCCCGATGTGTACCAGGTGCAGATTATTTACACGCAAATTGACCGCGACAAACAGCAACGCCCGCACTTCACCCGCTATACCTGGAACCTCGACGATACCCGTTATTTCTACCCGGCCAGCGTGGTGAAAATGCCGCTGGCGGTGCTGGCCCTGGAAAAAATCAACTGGCTGCGGGCCAGCGGCTATCCCAAACTGAGCAGGGACACGCCGTATCTGCTCGATTCCTTGCGACCTTTTCAGGCCAATTACAAACGTGAGCCGACTGCGCCCGGCGGTAAACCGACGATAGCCCACGACATCCGACAGGTGTTTGTGGTGAGCGATAACGAAGCCTATAACCATCTTTTCGAGTTTCTCGGCCGTGAAGAGATCAACCGGACCCTGCACGATCACGGGTATGTGCATACGGGTATTGTGCACCGTTTCAATTATCCGGGGCGCGACAACCGCTATTCTCAGCCGATCAGTTTTTACGACGACCGCGGGGGCATTTTTCAGGAAGGCGAACGGTTTACCGACCGGCCCTGGAAAAATCCACAGCAGAGCCTCCGGCAGGGCAGCGGCTATATCGACGGGCGCGACAGCCTGGTGTTGCAAGCCTTCGATTTCAGCCGGAAAAACTGGTTTGCCCTGGGCGATATGGAAAAAATGCTCTGCGCGATCCTGTTTCCGGAGGCTGTGCCCGCAGAAAATACCTTCAATTTGCGCCCCGACGATTACCGCTTTCTTTGGCAATGTATGGGCCTGTTTCCGAGGGAGTGCCCTGCGCCGGCCTACGATACCGCGCATTACTGGGACAGTTACGTCAAGTTTTTTGTCGAAGGCGATTCCAAACGTCCGCTCGACGGAAGCGTCAGGGCCTTCAACAAAGTCGGGGAGGCATACGGTTATTTGACTGATGTGGCCTACGTGGTCGATTTTGAACACAATGTGGAGTTTATACTGGCGGCGACGATTTGTTGTAACACCGACGGCATCTTCAACGACGGCCGTTACGATTACGACCAAACCGGCTTCCCTTTTCTGGCCAATCTGGGCCGCGCCGTACTGGAATACGAGCGAAAGCGCCCCCGCAAGGTATCGCCCGATCTGCGTCCCTTTGCCGAAGCCTTGCGGGTAAACTGAATCAAATGTTGCACTTTTGCGGACCCAACCACGTATCGCTTTGAAAAACATCGTTCGCCTCACAAACGCCGATATTCGCCAGCAGGATGGCAAAACCATTCTGCATCAGGTCAACCTGACCATTGGAGAAGGCGAGTTTATCTACCTGATCGGGAAAACCGGCAGCGGCAAATCCAGTCTGCTCAAAACCCTCTACGGCGCGCTCCTGCTCGATAATGGTCACGGAGAAGTGGCCGATTACGACCTGCGCACTTTGAGCCGTCGCTCCGTTCACCTGCTTCGCCGCAAACTGGGCATTGTTTTCCAGGACTTCAACCTGCTCACCGACCGCAATGTGGAGGACAACATGCTTTTTGTACTCCGCGCAACCGGCTGGGACGATTCCGCCGAAATGAACCGCCGGGTCAGTGAAGAACTGGAAGCCGTCGGCCTGCTCGACAAACGCCTCGCCATGCCCTATGAATTGTCGGGCGGCGAACAACAACGCGTCGTGATCGCCCGGGCCCTGCTCAACCGCCCCTCGCTCCTGCTCGCCGACGAGCCCACCGGCAATCTCGACCCCGAAACCAGCGACGACGTGCTGCTGCTCATGCGCAACCTCGCCCGCCAGCACAATACCGCCGTCCTCTGCGCCACGCACGACTATCGCATTCTCCAGAACTTCCCCGCCCGCATTATCCGGGTCATCAACGGGAAGATTATTGATGATGAGGGGAGGGGATGAGTCTTTTTAATGAGGATGCGAGGATTTGAGGATGCGAGGATTTGAAAAAAGGGTTACTACTGCTCTCGAACACGTTTATTATTTCGTGGATATAACGTGTTCGAGAGCAGTAGTAACCCTTTTTTCAAATCCTCGCATCCTCGCATCCTCAAATCCTCGCATCCTCCTCCCCATACAACCACTCCAGTGTGTTTTTGTAAAAAATCTTTTCCACGGTGGATTCCGGCAGGTTCATTTCTTCGATGAAGCGGCCGATTTCCAGGTCGCCGAGCGGGAAGGGATAATCGGTGCCGAGGCAGACCTTGTCGTCGCCGGCGGTGTCGAGCACGTAGCGGAGCAGCGCGGGGTCGTGGGTGGCGGAATCGACCCAGAATTTGCCCAGGTAATGGCGCGGCGGCACCGGATTGTCGACGGCGACGAGGTCGGGACGGCAATCGAAGCCGTGCTGGACGCGGCCGATGGTCGGTAAAAACGAGCCGCCGGCGTGTGCGAAGCACCAGCGGAGCCGGGGCAGCCGTTCCAGTACGCCGCCGAAAATCAGCGAACAGATGGCGCGGCTGGTTTCGGCGGGCATCCCGACGAGCCAGGGCAGCCAGTATTTGCGCATCAGTTCTTCGCCCATCATTTCCCAGGGATGTACCAGAACGGCCAGGTCGAGATCCTGACAAGCTTCGAAAATGGGGAAAAATTCGGGCTCGTTCAGGTTCTTCTGGTTTACGTTGGAGCCGATCTGGATGCCGGGAAATCCCAGTTCTTTCAGACGTTGCAACTCCTTGATCGCCAGATTCGTATCCTGCATGGGGATGGTCCCCAGGGCGATATAGTGTTCGGGGTAATCGTCGACGACACCGGCGAGGTGGTCGTTCAGGAATTGGGAGAGGTACAGGCAATCTTCCGGTTTGGCCCAATAGGAAAACATGACCGGAATGGTGCAGACGACCTGCACGGGCGTCCGAAAGCGCTGGTATTCCTCAATCCTGACCGCGGGATCCCAGCAATTGCTGGCAATTTCCCGAAAAAACGTACTGCCTTTCATCATCCGGGCAAAGCCCGAACGGTGATGGTCGAGGTGAATAAAATCCCCATACCCGAATTTCTGGGCGAAGTCGGGCAGTTTCTCCGGCAGGAGATGGGTATGCATATCGATTTTGTACGTCATCGTCCGGCTTATTGTTTGACCAGTTTGCCGGAAAGGATGCCGTTTTCGGCCGTAATTTGATACAGATACACGCCGGCGGGCAGTTGGCGGAGCGAGACCGGGTGGAGTTCGCGGTTTTGCGGCGTGAATTGTTCGGCAAACACCTGTTGGCCGTTGGCGCTGAACAATTCAAGCCGGGTGCGTCCCTGGCAGTTTTCAAGCAGGAAGACCGTCTCTGTCTGGGCCGGGTTGGGCGACAGGGTAGCGGTGGGCACTGCGGCCGAAGGCTGATCGGTGGAAACCGACAGGGCGGCATTGACGGCCGCCAGGGCATCCACGCGCCCCCAGCCGTATGCGTGGTTGGGGCGGGAGGAGCCCAGTGAAGTGGGGCTGCAATCGAGGGTGTCGGCGATGAACACGGAAGTTTGTTCGATAATGTCTTCTACCAGTTCCACTTCGCCGCGCAGATCGGGGTTGGCGGAAAACATGAGGGCAACCAGGCCCGCCACGTGCGGACCGGCCATGCTGGTGCCGCTGAAATTGGCGTATCCGCCGCCGCGAATGGAGGAGCGCACGCTGACGCCCGGCGCCGATACGTTGGGTTTGTTGCGGAAACTGCCGTCGATCACCACCGGTCCGCGGCTGCTGAATCCGGCGATGGTGTCGTTGGGGCGGGTAGCGCCGATGCTGAAACTTTCTTCAAAGTAGGCGGGCGGGCCGTCGGTTGTGGAGCACACGCCGCCGTTGTTGCCGTTGGAGACCACCACCACAACGCCGGCGGCTTTCAGGTTGATGACGGCCGTGCGCAGTAATTCGTTGATCGACAGGTCGGTGCAGCCCTCGATGTCGGCACAGTACCAGGAGTTGTTGATCACGTCGGGCGATTTCGTGGGGTCGGGATTTTGGCCGTTGATATCGGTGGGCGCCAGGAACCACTCGAAACATTCGATATAACTGGAGGGCTTGCCCCAGCCGCGTTCCATGTTGCGGCAGCCGACCCATGAGGCGCCGGGCGCCACGCCGGTCTGGTTGCCGGCGCCGTCGTCGCCTACCATGGTGCCCATGGTGTGGGTGCCGTGGTTGTTGTCGTCGCAGGGCGCTGTGGCGCTGAGGCCGCAGGGGTTGTTGAGCGGGTTGTTGCTGGTGTCGCCGTTGAGGGGGCTGAGATCGTGGATGGCGTCGTGCCAGTTGTAGTTGTGATCGGCGGGGCCGACGGCGTTCCAGCCGCGGTAGTGCGTCTGGATGACCGGGTGCCCCCATTCGTAGCCGGTGTCGGCGCCGCCCACGGTGATGCCCTGGCCGGTGTAGCCCAGTGCCCAGACGGCCGGCGCATTGATTTTTTCCACGCCCCATTCCACGGTATTGCGTTGCGTGACGACGTCGTTTTCAACAAAAGGCTGCGGCATTTCGACCCAGGGATCGAGGGCGATGCGTTCGATTTCGGGCAGTGCACTCAACTGGCGGATGGTTTCGGCGTCGGCCGATTCGACGGAAATGGCATTGACCAGGTAAAAACTGTTGCCGCGGGCGCCGCGCTGGCGGAGCAAACGGCGGGCTTCGGCCTGGCTGCGCTCGGCGGTTTGCTGCAGACGGTCGAATACGAAACGTGCGCGGGCATTTTTACCGCGCAAAAAACGAGCGGGAGCGACGTCGGCGCGTTCCTGAAAAACAACCAGTACGTCGGCTGTTTGGCCGCGATCGAGCAGCGCCAGCACTTCCGGCGCAACTTTTTGACGCCATACGGCGGGCGTTTGAGCAAGGGCGCAAGTTGTCCCGATCAACAGGAGCAATACGAAGGCAATATTTTTTTGCATAAAAAAGCGTTTGTCTGTTCTTGAAAAAGGCGGCCTAAATGTACGCCCCAAGCCCGGAAGCCGCTACTGGTCGAACGTCCAAAATGAGCAAAGCCCCGTTTTGAAGCGATCGGCTATCTTTGCCGCCGGAAATTCGACCCTGTCAAATGGGAAGCATTTCCCTGTTTTCAAACCATCTACAACCACACACTCATGACAATTGCCATAGGTTGCGACCACGCTGGATTCGAGTACAAAGAAAGCATTGTGGCTATGCTGCAGTCGCAGGGGCACATGGTGCTCGACTTCGGCGCGCATTCGGCCGATTCTGTTGATTATCCCGACTTCGCTCATGCCGTGGCCTCCGCCGTCACGTCGGGCCAGGCCGAAAAAGGCGTGTTGCTGTGCGGCAGCGGCAACGGCGTGGCGATCACAGCCAATAAGCACCAACAAATCCGCTGCGCCCTTTGTTGGACCGAAGAGATCGCTTCGCTGGCGCGCCAGCACAACGATGCCAACGTGATCGCGATCCCCGCGCGTTTCGTGCCCGAAATTCTGGCCCAGGCCATGGTGCGCGTGTTCCTCTCCACCGATTTTGAAGGCGGCCGTCACGCCCGCCGGGTGGAAAAAATTGCTTGCTCATAAATTATTCTGAATCATAGACTTATCTAAAATGAAGTTTCATTTTTTTCTGGCGCTCTTCCTGTTTTCAAGCGCGCTTTTTGGCCAAAATAATGCCGTTCCGGCGCAACCTGTCCAGGCAGACCCTGCCCCGTTTGCCCAACTCATCACCCCTGAAGACATGAAAACCCTGATCGATATGCTGGCAGCCCCCGATATGCAGGGCCGCGAGACCGGTCAGCCGGGACAACAAAAAGCGGCAGACTATATCGCCAGCCAGTTCAAGGCGGCTGGCTTGCCGACCAAAGGCGACCGCAATTCCTATTTCCAACAGGTATTGCTGCAGCGCGACAACTGGAAAGACATCGGTCTGAAAGTTGCCGGCCGCGAATTCAAAAGCCGGCAGGACTTTTACGTTTACCCGGCTTACAATGCCACCAAACCCAAAACGACCTTCAAAGAGGTGGTTTTTGTCGGCTACGGCATCGACGACCCGAAATACAGCGACTACGGCAAAACCGACGTCGCCGGCAAAGCCGTCATTTTTTACGACGGCGAACCGCTCGATAAAGACGGCAAATCGCTGGTCACCGGCAACGAGTTCCGCTCTGCCTGGTCGCTTGACTGGCGCAAAAAAGTAAAAGTCGCCAAGCAAAAAGGCGCAACGATGGTGTTTATCGTCGATCCCAAGATCGCCGAAAACCTCAAAACCAATAAAAAATTGCTCACCACCTACGGCTGGAAACCCGCTGATACCCAGGGTGGTAACACGGAAAAAGACTATATCAACAGCCTTTTTATTTCTCCCGAAGTAGCCGCCGCCATCATGGGCAAAAAGGCCGAAAAGGCCGAAAATGCCCTGGCTGAACTCCGCTCCGGCGACAATTTCAAAGCCATCAAACTCAAATCCGATATCGAGGTTCGCCTCGAAAAGGAAAGCAGCCGGCTCGAAGGCGTCAACGTGGTGGGCGTGATCGAAGGCAGCGATGAAAAACTGAAAAAGGAATACGTGTTCATCACTGCGCATTACGATCACCTGGGTATGTCGGATACTTCGCGCATCTTCTACGGCGCCGACGACAACGCCTCCGGTACCGCGGCCGTCATCGAAATCGCCAAAGCTTTTGCCGAGGCAAAAAAACAAGGCAAGGGTCCCAAACGCACCGTCGTTTGTATGCTGGTGTGTGGGGAGGAAAAAGGTCTGTTGGGCTCCAAGTTCTACGTGGAATTCCCGCTTTTCCCGCTCGATAAAACCGTGGTCGACATCAATATCGACATGATTGGCCGGGTCGACGAACGCCATGCCAACAACCCCGACTATGTGTACGTCATTGGTTCCGACCGTATGAGCACCGCGCTGCACCAGATCAACGAGGATGCCAACAAGACCTACACCAAAATGGAACTGGACTACCGCTACAACGCCAAAGACGATCCCAACCACTTCTACGAGCGCAGCGATCACTACAACTTCGCCGAGCGCGGTATTCCCGCCATTTTTTACTTCAACGGCACGCATCCCGATTACCACAAAACGACGGATACGCCCGATAAAATCAACCACGCCGCCGCGGCCAAACGCGCCCAACTGGCGTTCTACACCGCCTGGGAAATCGCCAACCGGCCTATCCGCCTGCCGGTAGACGTGCGGGAGTGATGCCCCAACCCTGTAAGGGTTTTTAAAACCCTTACAGGGTTCGCGGGTAGGGTTGCTACAGGGGCTTATTGCCGCTTGTACTTGTCGATGGCTTCCCGGATATGCGCCTGCCGGTAGACGTGCGGGAGTGATGCCCCAACCCTGTAAGGGTTTTTAAAACCCTTACAGGGTTCGCGGGTAGGGTTGCTACAGGGGCTTATTGCCGCTTGTACTTGTCGATGGCTTCCCGGATATGTGCCTGCCGGTAGACGTGCGGGAGTGATGCCCCAACCCTGTAAGGGTTTTAAAACCCTTACAGGGTTCGCGGGTAGGGTTGCTACTGGGGCTTACTGCCGCTTGTACTTGTTGATGGCTTCCCGGATATGCGCCTGCCGGTAGACGTGCGGGAGTGATGCCCCAACCCTGTAAGGGTTTTTAAAACCCTTACAGGGTTCGCGGGTAGGGTTGCTACTGGGGCTTACTGCCGCTTGTACTTGTCGATGGCTTCCCGGATATGCGCCTGCCGGTTGCCGGGATCGGGGTGCGAGCTTTGGAATTCGGGCGTGCGGTTGGGGCCGGCCGCCTGTTTGAGCACTTCCATCACGTCGATCAGTTTTTCCGGGTCCATGTTGCTTTGCATCATAAAACGCACGCCGAGCTCGTCGCTTTGCAATTCCTGATCGCGGCCGTATTTCAATTGCACCATGTTGGCCACCGTTTGGGCGATATAGGCCCCGTTGTTGGGGTTGGAGGGATCGTAGGTGGCCATCGTGACGGCGCCGGTAAGTCCCTGGGCCAGTTCGGATTGCGCCAGTTTCTCGGCGCTGTGCCGCGCCACCACGTGCCCGATCTCGTGCCCGAGTACGCCGGCCAGCATGTCTTCGTCGATGGTGCGACCGTCGGTAGTGAGGCGCATGAGCAGGCCTTCGGTGATGAAGATCTGACCGCCCGGCAGCGCGAAGGCATTGATGGTATTCGGGTCGGCCAGCAGGTGAAAATCGTATTGATAAGGCGTGCGTTTCGCGTCGGAACTGGCCACGAGTTGTTGTCCGATTTGTTTGACCAGGGCAGTCGCCTCGGCATTGCGGCTCAGTCCGCCGAATTCCTGGGCCATGCCTGGTGCGCTTTGTAGCCCCATGGCGATTTCCTGTTCTGGCGAGAGGTTGATGTGCTGGGTTTCGCCGGTGATTTCGTTGGTTTGGCTGCTGGCGCAGTATTTAAAAAGGGCGATACCCGCCATGGCCAGCGCGATGAGCAGTTTGGGGGAAAGGCGAAATCCGCCGCCTTGTTGTTGACCGTACATAGGAGGTGTTGGGTTTTGGTTTGACAAATGTGAAAGAGGCCGTCTGCGGCAACCGGTGCGCAAAGACGGCCTCCAAAAATAGAGACTTGCTCAAAATATACGGCGTTAATTGAAAAGGTCACGCATATCCTCGTCGTCCTCGTCGCGCAAATTACCGGTCAGGTAATCGCGGAACGTCCAGCGGTTCTGCACCACTTCTTTGTTCAGTACCTCGAATTCTGCCAGACCATGCAGGGCGAGTTCCATAAACGTGAGTGCTTCTTCGGAAGCGATCTTGGCTGTTTCCACGAACTTGCGCAGCCCGGCGACCTGATCCAGTTCCTGCGCGTATTTTTTATCGGGCAGTTCGGTAAGCAGGTCGACGACGTTTCCGGCCGCAAACCAGGCTTTTATCACGCCATAAGGGTCGCGCTCCTGGCCTTTTTTGAGTTTGGAGGGATTGGGGAAATACTCCAGGAACAGTTTTTTCACGGCCGCGCCGATGAGGTTGAGGGCGACGGCGTAGGCGCCTTCCTGTTCGCCTTCGTACACCATTTCAATTTTACCCGTAATGGCGGGAATGACGCCCCAGAAGTCGCCCAGGCGGGCGGTCGTTTTGTTTTCACCGTTGCGCAACAGGCGGCGTTCGGCAGCGGAGTAGAGATTTTCGTAGGCGCTGATGGTCAGGCGCGCGCTGACGCCGCTTTTTTTATCTACAAACTCGCTGTCGCGGGCGACAAAAGCAATTTCTTCAATAAGGTCTTTGAGGATGTCGGGAATGACGATCCGCTCGCGTTGTTCCTTGGTGATCCGTGCTTCCTGCTCCGTAATGCGCCGGCCGGTATCGCGGGCAGTGGGGTAGTGGGTGGTGATCTGGCTTTCGATGCGGTCTTTCAGTGGTGTGATGATGCTGCCCCGGTTGGTATAGTCTTCGGGGTTGGCGGTGAAGACGAACTCCACGTCGAGCGGAAGCCGGAGTTTGAAGCCCCGGATTTGCATGTCACCCTCCTGCAGCACGTTGAACAGCGATACCTGGATACGCGCCTGCAAGTCGGGCAATTCGTTGATGACGAAGAGGCAGCGGTGCGCGCGCGGGATCAGCCCGAAATGGATGACGCGTTCGTCGGAATAGGGCAGGCGGAGGTTGGCGGCTTTGATCGGGTCCACGTCGCCCACCAGGTCGGCGATACTGACGTCGGGGGTGGCGAGTTTTTCCACGTAGCGTTCGTCGCGGTGCAGCCAGGCGATGGGCGTGTTGTCGCCGTGCTCAGCGATCAGATCGCGGGCATAGCGGCTGATCGGGGCCAATGGGTCGTCGTTGAGTTCGGAGCCGGCCACGACCGGGGTGTATTCGTCGAGCAAACCCACGAGCATACGGGCGATGCGGGTTTTTGCCTGTCCGCGCAGTCCCAGCAGCAGGATGTTGTGGCGGCTCAAAATGGCGCGTTCCACGTCGGGCAGCACGGTGTCGTCGAAGCCGAAAATACCGGGGAAGATGTGCTCGTTGCGGCGGATTTTTTCGATCAGGTTGCCACGTAATTCATCTTTGATGGAACGGGGCTGATAGCCGCTGGCGCGAAGGGCGCCCAGGGTAGTGATGTGCCGTAGATCATTCATAGGATGCGAGAAACAGTGACACGCGGCGAATTGTTGCGTCTGTATGCGATCGATCGTCAAGATTGATTTTTTTCAGGGTTATCCCAAGGTTAAGTTTTAACAATTATTTCTTCTTGTACCGTCTTTTGCCCTGCATTCACTTGCACACTAGTAGTTGTATTGTAATTTTACACCACCTTCAATGTTCTAAGCCAACCAATGCTATTTGTATGAAACATTTATTGACAGCCCTTTTTCTGGCCTTTGGCCTGATGATTTTTGCCCCGCAACTTTCGGTTGCGCAACCCAAGCACGGCGTCGCGCTGCGCTACAATTTTTACAATTATGCCACCCCGCGTCCGGAAGCCGGAAACTTCGGAGACATCTGGACAGAAGCCAAAGACTGGGGTATCGAGGCCGCTTATTACAATCGAATTAACCCGCGTACCTATCTGGTCATCCCGGTCAAATTCGGCGTCGCGCAACTGCCCAATGCTGAAACCAATCCGGGTGAAGACAAAACCATCATCAACCTCGACGTGATGATGCAGCACCACGTGTTCAAACACAAAGCTATTGTCAATCCCTTCCTGCACTACGGTTTCGGCGGGCTTTGGAATACCAACGACCAAACCGTCGATTTCAACGTACCCCTGGGCGCCGGTCTGGATATTCGCCTTACCCGCAATTTCCTTATCACCGCCCAAACCCAGTACCGGCCCGCCAGCAACCAGCTCGACGGCTGGCACCACGGCATCGGTATCCGCTACCACTGGGGCGCCGATCCCGACGACAAGCCGAAAGACAGCGACAAAGACGGCATACCCGACGTGACCGACAAATGCGTCGATGTGCCCGGCGTAGCCTCCGCCATGGGCTGCCCCGACCGCGACGGCGACGGTGTGCAGGATAGCGAAGACCAATGCCCCGATCTCGCAGGCGTGGCCACCCTCGCAGGTTGCCCCGACCGCGATTCCGACGGCATCGCCGACAGCGCCGACGAATGCCCCGACCAACCCGGCGTGGCGGCTTTCAAGGGCTGCCCGGATACGGACAACGACGGCATCGCCGACCCGAAAGACAAATGCCCGCGTGAAGCCGGCCCCGTGACCAATGGCGGCTGCCCAATCCGCGACCGCGACAACGACGGCGTGGTGGATGCCGAAGACCAGTGCCCCGATAATGCCGGCCCGGCCTCGACCCGCGGCTGTCCCGACCGCGATGCCGACGGCGTAGCCGACCGCGACGACGCCTGCCCCGATAAAAAAGGCGACGCCATGCACAAAGGCTGCCCGGATACCGACGGCGACGGTGTGTACGACAATGATGACCGCTGCGTCGACAAACCCGGCCCCGCCTCCAACAAGGGCTGCCCGGAAATGAAAAAAGAAGACAAAGCCAAAGTCGAACTCGCCGTGAAGGCCGTTCAGTTTGAAACCGGCAAAGCCGTGCTGCTCCCCAACTCGAAAAAAGTGCTCGACGACGTTGCCGCCGTGTTGCTCAAATACCCGGAATACACCCTCAACATCGGTGGCCACACCGACAACACAGGCAATGCCGCTGCTAACCAAAAACTCTCGGAAGACCGCGCCAAAGCCTGCTACGACTACCTCGTCAGCAAAGGCGTTGCTGCCAATCGCATGACGCACGCCGGCTACGGCCAAACCAAACCGGTTGCCGACAACAAAACCGCCGCAGGCCGCGCTTCCAACCGCCGCACCGAGTTTGAATTGGTGATTAAGTAAAGTTGAGGATGCGAGGATTTGAGGATGCGAGGATTTGAAAAAAGGGTTATTTCTTCCCTCAATATGCGTTTAAGTCAGAAGACAGTGAACGCATCAGAGAGCAGAAATAACCCTTTTTTCAAATCCTCGCATCCTCGCATCCTCAAATCCTCGCATCCTCACTTTTCTGCCTTCGCGCGTGCAGCACCACAATGCTGGCATTGAGTTCGAAGCCGATCAGGATGATGAGGCAGTTGAGCTGGAGCCAGACCATCAGTACGATAAGGGTGCCGATAGAGCCGTACAACTTGTTGTAATTGCCGAAGTTATCGACGTAAAAGGAGAAGCCCCAGGAGGTCATGATCGACAGCAGCGTTGCCAGCATGGCGCCCGGGTTGAAAAAACGGATCGGGCGGCGCGTAGAAGCGCCATATCGGTAAATTGTGCTGATACCGGCGTAAAACAACATAAACACCACCACCCAACGGAAACTGAATACAACCCAGCGCGTCAGCCAGTCGGCTTTGACGAAGGAGAAAACGTAGTTGAGGATCGTGTTGCCCAGAATGACAAAAATGACCGATGCCACAAGGATGAGCGCCAGAAAAAAAGTGAGTTGAATGGCGATCAGTCGTTTTTCGAGCGGCGTACGGCGTTTGAAGGCCGAGCGGTATTCTTTTTCAAGTCCGTGCATCATCGACAGCGTGCCGTTGGAGGCAAACCAGATGGCCAGGAAAAAACCGAACGATAACAAGCCGCTGCGCGGAATGGTAATGATGTCTTCGATGGTTTTGAACAACATTTTGCCCGCATTGCCCGGCATAACGTCCTGAATCCCGTTGAACAGCAATTCGTCAAAATTCTGGTACAGCGGCGTATAGGCGAGCAGGGTGAACAGCACGATGATCGCGGGGAAAAGGGAAATAAAAAAACTGAAAGCCATCGAGTTGGCCCGGGTCGTCAGGGCGTCGTTCCGGGTTTCGTCGATGATGAATGAAATGATGTTGTACAGTGGAATTTTGTTCAGCCCCGGCAGAGAATGGGTTTTGGACCAATTCTGAATCTTCAGCCAGAGCGAATGCTCGACGAAGAATTTTTCGATACGATCGATGAGGGCGGAAAAATCCAGTTTGTTTTTCATTCGAAATAAGCCCGAAGTTGAGAAAGCAACAATTCGGGTGCAGGCACCACTTTTTTTGTTGCCGCGTCAAAAAAACAAAGTTTGACGCGGCCGGCGTTCAGCAATTTGCGGCGTTCGTTAAAAATTTCGGTGTGGAACGTGATATACTCGTCCGGCAATTCCCTGATTTCGGTGTGCACCGTCAGCAGGTCATCGTAGAAAGCCGGGCGAACAAAGCGCATGTCCATGTTCACCACCGGCAGCCAAATGCCGTGCACTTCCTCCAGTTCTTTGTAGGAAAGCCCCAGCGACCGGATGGTTTCCACCCGGCCGACTTCGTAATACTGCGCGTAGTTGCCATAATACAGATAGCCCATCTGGTCGGTTTCTCCGTACCGGACGCGCAGTTGGGTGTCGTGGGCGTACATAACCTTATCAGACAATTGGCGGCCACTCGATTTCTTCGCGTTCGATCGGGCAGGTCATGCAATGGCTGCCACCCCGGGCGCGGGAAAGTTCGTTGGACGGTATGGTAATGATCGTGTTTTCGACTTTTTCGGGCGATATTTTGCCATTTTCGATGTCGCGGAGCATTTTTTCTGCGCCGATGACTTTATACCCGAATTCCTTGAATGCTTTTTCCGTGACCGGATTGCGGTCGTAGGTGACCGCCACGCCGGGCTTTAGCGCAACCAGATTGCAGCCGTCGGTCCATTGTTCACGCTCCTGGTAGGGGCTTTCGGCGCGGCCGGCCCAGATGAATTCCATGCTGGGGTTGACTTCCGTGAGCAGAAAATCGCGCAGGCATGGGTATTCGATGGTTTCGCCGTTGGCGCGGTGCACATCGACGTACGAACCCAGTCCTTCCTTCACGATGGGGTGGTAAGCCACGAAATGGTTGTGGTTGATTTGGGTAAACACCGTGTCGATGTGCATGTAGGTGCGCTCTTGCGGGATATTCACCTGCACGACGTTTTTGATAATGCCGCGATCAAACAGGTAGTTCTTCAGCATTTGGAACGCGTATTCGTTGGTGCGTTCCGAACAACCGACCAGCAGATAGTCTTTATTGATCATCATCACGTCGCCGCCTTCGATGCTGATGGTTTCGCCCCGTTTGGAGGGCGGAAACTTGTCGACCCGGTTGAGGTTAATCGTTTTGCCTTCGCCTTTCAGTCGGCGGAAACGCGGATGGCTGCTGAAAATCAGACGGGTAAGGAAGTTTTCACGGAAACGGGCAGTTTTGGCTGCTTTGGTGATGATGACGTGATCTTTGACCGTCACGGCAATGTCGCGGGTAAAAATCAGGTTGGGGATGGGGTCGAAAAGAATGCGGTCTTCCCTTTCCAGATAACCCGTGATGAGGGTATCGGCCAGTTGCTCGGGCGACAAACCCGCCAGGCGCGGAATGAAGGAGTAGGGGAGTTCTTCAAAATCGATGATTTTATTGATCACCTCGTACTTGCTTTCTTCATCCCGGGTGCTTTCTGCCAGGAGGTCCCGCACAGCCAGCACGTTTTCCTTGCCGACGAATGCGCGCAAGACGTTGACAAAGGTGTCGTGCTCGTCCTGCATGTTGGGCAGGTGTACGATATCGTCGAAAAGCAGTTCGCCTGCGCGTTTGGGCGTGATGCGGGCGATTCCTTCATCGGGTCGGTGAACGATTACTTTTTTCAGGCGGCCGATTTCAGAATCGACGTAAATGCTGCTGTTGGCATCCATAAAAATAATTTGGTTGTAAAAATGGCTGGCATTCAAAAACGCGGCGAAGGTAAATAAATGCCGTTCAAGAGGCCGCCGCCTTCGGCAGATGATTTGTTACACCTATATATATGGCCAAAAACAGGCAAAAAAAGACCCGAAATCTCCGAAAATGGCGCCTTGCAAGAATCGTCTGAAAAATTTTACAGAGGATTTGGAAACGGAGCCTCGTTGCCTACCTTTGCGCCGCTCTTTAACGCTTTGTTAACCCCTGAAAGCCCCACCTTATTTAAAGAGCATCTAAATAAACCTCCCTTTTTAACAGTTCGTTTGGTGGAAATGAGGCTGTTAATATTTTTGCGCTGACAAATCCCTGACAGGATGATGATTCTTGTCATTTTACCAATATCCGTGTTCTGATTTTGACATCAACTACAACTCCGTATATGTTGCTGAAACGCATCTGTTGGGTTTTCGCATTTGTAGCCGCCGCTTCTCTTCAATTGCAAGCCGCGCCTACCCTCGAAGAAGGCAAAAATCTTTTTATTGCCAACTGCGCCTCCTGCCACAACAAGAATATGAAGGACGACATGACCGGTCCTGCCCTCTCCGGGGTGGAAGATCGCTGGTCGGCCTATCCGCGCAAAGACTTGTACAACTGGATTCGCGGCTCTCAAGCCCTTATTGCTGCCGGTCATCCGCGCGCTGTGGAACTCTGGAACAAATGGAAGCCGTCGCCCATGAACAACTTCCCGGGCCTGACGGACGACCAGATCGAAAGTATCATTCTCTACATCAACAGCCCGCCGGTTGTACCTCCGCCCCCTCCGGGTGGCGAGACTATAGGCGCTGAAAAAAGCAGCGGTAATATGTGGTTGTTCGTGGGGCTGGCCCTGTTGCTTGGCTTCCTGGCATTCGCCATGATGCGCATCATCGACAACCTGGCCAACATTTCCCGCGTGCAGGCAGGCGAAACGCCGGTAAAAAAGACCTGGGCACAGATCGCCGGCTCCAAAGGCTTTATCGCCTTTATGGTTTTTGCCGTGACCCTGATTTTTGGGTACAAAACGGTGGACAATGCCACATTGATGGGCCGTACGCAAGGCTATGAGCCGGATCAGCCGATCAATTTCAGCCACAAAATCCACGCAGGCGTTAATAAAATTGATTGCCAGTATTGCCACGATTCGGCCCGTCGCTCGAAACACTCCCTGATCCCCGGCGCCAACACCTGTATGAACTGCCACTCGGCCGTCAAAAAAGGTACCATCTCCGGCACATCCGAGATCACCAAGATTTACGCTTCCATCGGTTTCGACCCGATCGCCAACAAATACATCCCCGATTACGAAAACTGGAGCGAAAAACAGATCGAAGACCTCTACAAAAAGTGGATCGGTCAGGAATACGTATCTGCCAACAGTCTCACTTCCCTCGACGACAATGGCCGTTCGGAAGTGCAGTCGCAGTGGGACGGCGTCGTAAAAGCACTGAAAAACGACTCCAACGGTCGTATTCAGGGCCCGATCGAATGGGTTCGTATCCACAACCTGCCCGATCACGCCTATTTTAACCACTCCCAGCACGTCGCCGTAGGCCAGGTGGCCTGCCAGAAGTGCCACGGCCCGGTGGAAGAAATGGACGTGGTATATCAATATTCGACCCTGGGCATGGGCTTCTGCATCAACTGCCACCGTGAAACCGAGGTTAAATTCAAGGAGAACGGCTACTACCAGCAGTACGAGCGCTACCACAAAGAGTTGAAAGACGGAACCCGCGAAAAGGTCACCGTCGAAGACATTGGTGGTCTCGAATGCCAGAAGTGCCACTATTAACCCCCATTAGCAAATTAGCACATTACCCCATTAGCACATTACCACATTAGCACATTAGCACATTAAATATATGCACCACGATAACGGCATTTGGGTAAGCACCGATGATCTGATGCGGGAAGAGAAGTTCCTGCAATCGGCCGAAAAGGAGTTTTCCATTGAAAACATCGCTGAAACGGACGGGCAATGGACGGCCAGCCGCCGCGACTTTCTGAAGTTGCTGGGCTTTGGCCTCGGCGCGGCTACTGTGGCCGCTTCTTGCGAAATCCCGCTCAAAAAAGCGATCCCTTACGTCACCAAACCGGATGAGATCGTCCCCGGTGTCGCCAACTATTTCGCTTCTTCTTTTGTAAACGGCGGTGATTACTGCTCCGTACTGGTAAAAACCCGTGAAGGACGCCCGATCAAGATCGAAGGCAACTCCCTGAGCGGCGTGACCGGTGGCGGTACCAGCGCTCGCGCTCAGGCGCTTGTTCTCAGCCTTTACGATACGCGCCGCATCAAACAGGGCGGTACGATCGAAAATGGTTCGGTTAAGCCGCTTTCGTGGAGTGATCTCGACAGCAAAATCAAAGGCCAACTCCAACTGGGTGGCCAGGTCCGTATCATCAGCCAGACGATCATGAGCCCTACGGCGAAAAAAGCGCTGGCCGAGTTTACGGCAAAATACCCGAACAGCCGTGTCGTGACGTACGATCCGGTGTCGAGCGCAGCCTTGCTCTCCGCCAACGATCAGTGCTTCGGCAAACGCGCCGTACCCAGTTACCACTTCGACAAGGCCGATCTGATCGTGTCTTTTGGCGCGGATTTTCTGGGAACCTGGATCAGTCCGGTCGAATTTGCCCGCGACTACGCTAAAAATCGCAAGATTCGCAATGTGAAAGGCGCTAAAATGTCGCGCCACTATCAGATCGAAAGCCACATGTCGCTGACCGGCTCCAACGCCGACAACCGCATTCTGGTTAAACCCAGCGAACAAGGCGCCGCAATCGTAGCCCTGTACAACGCCCTCACCGGCGGATCGGGAGGCCCGAACCTCAATGAAAAAGCGGCAAAAGCCATTGCCAAAGTGGCGGCCGAACTGAAAAACGCACAAGGCAAAGCCCTCGTTGTTTCCGACTCCAACAATATCATGGAGCAGGTTTATGTCAACAAGATCAACGAATTACTGGGCAGTTACGGCACAACGATCGATTTCGGACGCGCCTCCAACCAGCGCCAGGGCGACGAGCGCGACATGATGCGCCTGATCGCCGAAATGAATTCCGGCCAGGTAGGCGTTGTGTTTGTCTGGGGCGCCAACCCGGCATACGAACTTCCCAATTCGGAGGAGTTCAAGACCGCTTTTGCCAAGGTCAATACCCGGGTTTCTTTCTCCGGCGTACTTGATGAGACTACTCTCCTGTGCAACTATTCCGCCCCGACCCACCACATTCTGGAATCCTGGGGTGATGCCGAGCCCAAAGCCGGTCAATACAGCCTGATCCAGCCGACGATTGCGCCGTTGTTCCAAACCCGTCAGGCCGAACACAGCCTGCTGGAATGGGCCGACAGTGCCAATTTGAATCGTCAGGACGATCAGCCCTACTACCAATACCTGAAATCGCACTGGGCGAGCGACCTGTTTGCGCTGCAAACAAAATACGCAACTCCCACTGCATTCTGGGATATGAGCCTGCACGATGGCGTATTTGAAGTGCCTGCCGTTGAATCGGCGGTGACCTTCAATCCCGCCATTTCGCTCAACCCCTCCGGCGTTACGCAACCCGCCAACTCCGAACTTGAAATTGCTTTTTACGAAACAGCCAATATCGGTGGCGGACAATATGCCCACAACCCCTGGCTGCAGGAAATGCCCGACCCCGTTACCCGTACGGTGTGGGGCAACTACCTCAGCATCCCGGTATCGTTCGACGGCGTAAACAATATCAATGGCTGGATGGATCTCAACGACGGCGACAACGTCGATGTCGAGATCAACGGTAAAAAAGTAACCTGCACGGTTGTTCGCAATTTTGGTCAAATGCCGGGTACCGTATCCATCGCCCTGGGACAGGGCCGTACGGCCGGTGGTTGTGGTGTCGGATACGGCGTCGACGTCAATCCCTGGCTGCCGGTAGAAGGCGGTCTGATTCAATACTTTGCCAAGGACGTCAAGGTGACGAAAACCGGCACGGTCGACGAACATTTTGCCTGCGTGCAGCACCACCACACGATGGGTGTGCAGGCCATGGGCAAAGAAGAGGGTACCGTAATCAACGCCGACGAAAAGTCGCTGGGCTGGAAAGGCTTCCAGGGCTCGTTAACTGATCGTTCGATCATTTTCCAGACCAACCTCGACGAGTTACCCAAATTCGTAGCCAAGCTCGATAAGTTCCACGAGAAATCTGATCACCTCAACTCGCAAACGCTTTATCCCGACCGCACCGACGTATTTACTGCCGGTGTGCACTGGGGTATGTACGTCGATCTCAATGCCTGCATCGGTTGCGGCGCTTGTCAGATCGCCTGCGTGAGCGAAAATAACGTGCCTGTTGTGGGTAAAAAAGAGGTACACCGTCACCACGAGATGACCTGGCTCCGTATCGACCGTTACTTCTACGGCGATATCGAGAACCCGAAAGTGGTGTACCAGCCCATGATGTGCCAGCACTGCGAAAACGCACCTTGCGAAAACGTATGCCCGGTGAACGCCACCAACCACTCGATGGAAGGCTTCAACCAAATGGCCTACAACCGTTGCATCGGTACCCGCTACTGTGCCAACAACTGCCCCTACAAAGTGCGCCGCTTCAACTGGCTCGACTATACCACCGCCGACGTTTGGCCTGCCAACGAGGAGCGTGTATTCCACGTCGAAGGCGACGACAAACCTTTCTATGCCGATAACCTCACCCGTATGGTACTCAATCCCGATGTTACGGTACGTACCCGCGGTGTGATTGAAAAATGCTCTTTCTGCATCCAACGCGTACAGGAAGGCAAACTGACCGCCAAGCAGGAAGGCCGCGCCATTATGGACAATGATGTGCGCTCCGCTTGCCAGACGGCCTGCCCCACCGGCGCGATCGTTTTCGGTAACGTCAACAACCCGGACAGCGAAGTGAGCAAACTCAAAAAGGGTGCGCTGACCTACCTCGTCCTTGAAGAAATCAACGTTCGCTCCAACGTGGAATACTCGGCCAAGGTGCGCAACGCCAATGAAGAACTTTTTAGCTGATAACAACCACCAGTTCAAGATATGTCGCAAGCAGTAGCGCCGGTTCGGCACGTATTGATTGAAGGCAACAAGTCGTACCACAACATTACGGAAGACTTATGTGTGCCTACCGAAAAAGCCCCCACACGGGAATGGATTTTAGCCTTCTCCCTGTCGGCGGCTTTCCTCGGTCTCTATATTTTCGCCATCGTCTGGACGGTGTGGAAGGGCATCGGTGAATGGGGCGCCAACCGCACCATCAACTGGGCCTGGGACATCACCAACTTCGTTTGGTGGATCGGTATCGGCCACGCCGGTACGCTTATCTCGGCCATCTTGTTGCTGTTCCGTCAGCGCTGGCGTACGGGGGTCAACCGCGCTGCTGAGGCCATGACCATCTTCGCCGTAATTTGCGCAGGTCAGTTCCCGATTTTCCACATGGGACGTGTCTGGCTGGCTTTCTTTATCTTCCCTTTCCCCAATACGCGGGGGCCGCTGTGGGTCAATTTTAACAGCCCGCTGCTCTGGGACGTGTTCGCTATCTCGACCTACTTCTCTGTTTCGTTGCTGTTCTGGTACACGGGCCTTGTGCCTGACCTGGCTACCGTGCGTGACCGCGCCAGCGGCTTCCGCCGGAAGATGTACGAGATTTTCTCGTTCGGCTGGACGGGCAGTGCCAAGCACTGGCAGCGTTGGGAAGCGCTTTCGCTGGTATTGGCCGGTATTTCTACCCCGCTGGTACTCTCGGTACACACCATCGTATCCTTCGACTTTGCCACCTCTGTGGTGCCCGGCTGGCACACGACCATCTTCCCGCCATACTTCGTGGCAGGCGCCATTTTCTCCGGCTTTGCCATGGTGCAAACGTTGATGGTTATTACCCGTAAGGTGTTGAAACTGGAACAATACATCACGATCAACCACATCGAATCGATGAACAAGGTGATCGTACTGACCGGTACGATTGTAGGCGTCGCCTATTTGACCGAGTTGTTTATCGCCTGGTACTCGGGTTACGTATATGAGCAGTTTGCTTTCTACAACCGGGTGTTTGGTATCTACTGGTGGTCGTACTTTGGCATGATGTTCTGCAACGTGGTAAGCCCGCAGCTGTTCTGGGTGCGTTCGATCCGCCGCAGCATTTGGTGGACCTTCTTCCTCTCGATCGTTGTGAACGTAGGTATGTGGTTCGAACGCTTCGTGATTATCGCTACCACGCTTGCCCGCGACTTCCTTCCTTCTTCGTGGAGCTACTACTCCCCGACCTGGGTGGAAATCAGCATCTTCGTAGGTACGATCGGTTTGTTCTTCTTCTGCTATCTCATCTTTACCCGCGTGGCGCCGGTAGTTGCTATTGCCGAGGTAAAATCTATCCTGAAAGTAGCCGGCGACCAGTATATCGGTCCGGACGCCAAGCCGCATCACCACGATCACGGCCACGCCAAGGTAGAGGCCAAAAAGACAGACGACTAATTTAAACCTTCTGGGAATCAATTCATTAAGCAATCAAGACCATCACTATAATGGCTGCTGAAAATACAAAAGTCCTTTACGGACTGTACAACGACGAGGAAGACCTGAAATCGGCTGTAAAAACGGCTGGCAAAGATCACATGGACATCATGGACGTGTTCACGCCGTTTCCTGTGCACGGTCTGGATCCGGTCCTCGGCCTGAAAGAAAGCCGCTTGCACTATCTCGGCTTTGTCTACGGCGCTATCGGAGCCTTGTTTGGTTTCGGCGCAATGACCTGGATTTTTACCTCCGACTGGCCCACTATCTTTGGTGGCAAGCCTTACTGGTCCGTTCCGGCATTCATCCCGATCACTTTTGAAATGACGGTACTGTTTTCCGCATGGGGTATGACGCTTACGTTTTATACCATTTGCGGCATGTGGCCCGGTGTAAAAAATAAAACACTCGACAACCGGATTACGGACGACAAGTTTTGCATCGCTTTTGATGTAACGAATGCCGCCGAAAACGATGTCGACAACATCAAGGGCTTTTTTAACCGTACCGGCGCTGCCGAAATCAACCTGAAAACCCTGTAATAGGGTATTGTCCGGAACAATCCGGGGAGTACCGATTTTACCATCCAGATCCTAATTTTTGAAAAGATGAAATACGCAATTGGCGCGATTCTGGGGATTGCCTTGTTTGCCTGGCTGTTTTCGCTCTGTTCTCCTGCCGGCAAAAACAAAACCGGTCATGAGTACATGCCGGACATGGCCCATTCCATCGCTTACGAAGCAAACCAGTACAACAATTACTACTGGAACCACTGGGCTGACGACGAAAACACCTTTACCGTAGCCCAGCTGGCTCAGCCCAAGGGCAGGGTAGAGGGGACCATTCCGCGTGGCTACACCGGTGTTCACTACGCCGGCGCCGGGGAACTCGACATCGTACGCGGCAAAAACGCCTCCAATGCCATCGCAGCCCCGGTCAACGGCCATGCTCCTTTTTATTATCAGAATACGGAAGACGAGCGCCTGCGTTGTGAACAGGAAATGGTCTTGAATCCGTTTCCGATCACTAAAGCAGGGCTTGATCGCGCCAAACCGCTGTACGAAATCTACTGCGGCGTATGCCACGGTACAAAAGGCGACGGACAGGGCCCGCTGGTTACAGTTCCCAATGCAAAATACCCGGCGGCCCCGCGCAACCTGATTGCCGATGATTTGATCAACGCCGGTAATGGTCGCTATTACTTTGCCATCATGTACGGCAAAAACGTGATGGGTGGCTATTCCGACAAACTGTCGTATGAAGAACGCTGGCAAGTGATACACTATATCCGCTCGCTTCAGGCCAAATCCAAAAACCTGAGCTACGACGAAAAGGGCAACACCCTGAACGATACCGACAAGCCTGCAAATGGAACCGCCAGCGGTCCCAAACGTACGCCCGTTGCAGCGGCTGCTCCGGCACCTGCTGCTCCGGCTGCCCCCGCGGGCAAATAAGCAAGACCCGATCAACCTGAAAGTCAAAATCAAAAAATTCCGGCTTTGAGCCGACTTCGCGATATGAATCTGAATACGCAATTCGTATTTGAGGGCAAACTGAAACGCAATCTGGTCATCGGTATGGTGATCGGCGCGATTTGCCTGGCCTGGTCATTGGTTGGTGACGATGAGTACAGAACCCGCTTTTGGACCAACTGGCTGCACAACTCCGTGTTTTTCACAGGCATTGCCTTTATGGCCATGTTCTTTCTTTCTGCGCAAATCACCGCGTTTGCCGGGTGGAACTCCGTGGTAAAACGCGTTTGGGAAGCAATGAGTCAGTTCATGTGGGTCGGACTGATTCTAATGGGCGTAATCGTTGCCGGTGTATGGGGCCATTTCCACCACTTGTACCACTGGAACGACCCGAACGTCAACATCACTAATCCGGACGGCCCGCACTTTGATGAAATCCTTGCCGGAAAGAAAGGATTCCTGAATCCCATGTTCTTTACCTTGGGTACGATTGGATTCCTGGCGATCTGGTACTTCTGGGCATACAAACTGCGCCAGGTGTCGGTTGCACAGGATACGCAGGAGACGCCCTCGTTCGATTATCACAAAAAGCAGCGCAAGTGGGCGGCCTCTTTCCTTCCGCTGGGGGGCTTTTTGAGCACCGTATTCCTCTGGCAATCTGTCATGTCGGTTGATCCGCACTGGTACAGCACCATGTTTGCCTGGTATTCGATGGTCTCGGTATGGCTGGGCGCTATTTCGATGACGGTTATGCTGATCATCTTCCTCAAATCGAAAGGCTACCTGGAATACGTCACCCGTGATCACCTGCATGATATCGGTAAGTTTCTGTTTGGTATCAGCGTGTTCTGGACCTACTTGTGGTTCGACCAGTTCATGTTGATCTGGTACGCCAACAACGGGGAAGAGACGATCTATTTCAAAGAACGTATGGATCACTATCCCGTACTGTTCTGGGGTAACCTGCTGCTCAATTTCGTGACGCCGTTTCTGATTCTCATGCGCAACGATACCAAGCGCAAATTTGGAACGATGTTTTTCGTGGCGGCGATTGTCTTCTTTGGTCACTGGTGGGATTTCTTCGGGATGATCAAACCGGGGGCCCGTATTGCTGCCCATGAGGCAACCATGCTGGTTGAAGAGAATAAAAACGGCGGCACGCACTCCGATACGACTACGGGTATCGACCATGACGCAAGCACCGGCCACGAAGAGCCGGCAACAGAAACGGCTCATGTTGCAGAAGCCCATGCCGATACTGCCGCCCATGCCAGTGAGATTATGCATACGGAAAACGCTACCGAAGCAGAACACAGTGAGCCAGGTCATACCGAAGCGGCCGAAGCCAGCACTGTCCATACGGATCATGCCGATGCCGGGCATGCCGATGCCACGCACGGCGAAGCAGCACACGGTGAACATGGCGATGGAGGCCACCACGGCGATAAATCCTTCAAAATGGGTTTCACCGTTCCGGGCATTCAGGAACTCGGCGTTATGATCGGTTTCCTCAGCCTTTTCCTGTTCTTCTTCTTCAATCAGTTGTCGAAGGTTTCGCTGGTGCCTTTGCGTGATCCCTACCTCGAAGAAAGCCTCCATCACGATACCGGAACCAATATTGATGGAGAACGGCAATTGGACGGCGACGAATCGGGCCACGACCACGGTCACCACTAATTAAGAATGATTTCAAAGAGGCAACAGCCTCCCAAACTTTACTAATACACCTCAACCAACCTGATATTTTAGAGTTTTAAGCAAAAAAATTGCGATGACAGGTCTGATCATAACTCTCTGTGTTATTCTTATCTCGATCGTACTGATCCAGATCGGGAAAGTGACGGAACTCACTGCCCAGATCAAAGGTGAACGCGAAGCCATGGCCGATTCGAGCAAATGGAATGGCGTTTTGTCTTTGGTATTTTTGGTTGTATTCCTATTCGCTGTCATTATCAGCGCCTGGGATTTCAAAAATGTCATGCTTTGGTACGGCCCTCACCAGTCGGCCTCCGAACACGGCGGCGTGCTCGACAGCGCATTCAATGTTACCCTTTTCTTCACGGGTATCGTATTCGTGCTGACGCACATTGCACTGTTCATGTTTGCCTACCAGTATCGCTGGCGCGAAGGTCGTAAGGCTCTTTTTCTGTCGCACGATAACCGCCTTGAAGTCTGGTGGACGGTAATTCCCGCTGTGGTGATGACCGTACTTGTCGTTCGCGGCCTTAATGCCTGGAACACGGTTATGGCCGACGTCAAAGAAGGCGAGGATTACATGGAAATCGAAGCAACAGGCCAGCAGTTCAACTGGATCATCCGTTACCCCGGTCCTGATGGCAAACTGGGCGCACGTGATTACACGATGACCACTGCCGCCAATCAGTTGGGACAGGATTTCCGCGATGCCAAAAACTGGGACGACATCGTTGCCGATAAAGAAATCGTTCTTCCTGTCGGTAAAAAAGTTCGTGTGCGTATCACTGCAAAAGACGTATTGCACAACTTCGACCTGCCGCACTTCCGTGTGAAAATGGATGCGGTGCCCGGTATGCCCACGTATTTTGTTTTCACGCCGATCAAAACGACGGCCGAGTATCGCAACGAATTGCGCAAATATCCGGAGTACAACCAACCGGCCGACCCCAATGATCCGACGGGGCCGAAGCGCTGGGAAAAATTCGAATACGAATTGGCTTGCGCGGAGCTTTGCGGCAAAGGCCACTATTCCATGCGCCGGGTTGTCAAAATTGTGCCGCAGGAAGAATACGACGCCTGGATCAAACAGCAACAGTCGTATTACCTGACACAAATCCGGGGTAAAGAAGAAGATCCG
Source organism: Saprospiraceae bacterium (assembly GCA_016787345.1). Taxonomy (GTDB): domain Bacteria; phylum Bacteroidota; class Bacteroidia; order Chitinophagales; family Saprospiraceae; genus M3007. The sequence continues at coordinate 33,766 of JAEUUU010000047.1, forward strand.
AACAAAGGAAAAGTACTTGACTTCGAAGTTGCGTTGCGGGCAAAGGAATTCAGCGAGAATATGAAAAAAGCCGTTGAATCGACCAATGCAGGAGAAAAAACACTCCAGTTGAAGAACATCAACTTTGAAACAGGTTCGGCTAATCTTACTGCCGACAGCCGCTATGAACTGGACAACCTGGTTGCTGCCATGACGGCTTATCCGAATCTGGTTATCGAGGTAGCGGGCCACACCGACAACGTAGGCGACCCGGCGGCTAATTTGACGCTCTCCTCCCAACGCGCTGCCTCGGTCGTCAACTACCTGACCAACAAAGGCATTTCTGCCGGTCGACTCAAGCCGCGCGGATATGGCGATACCAAACCCGTTGCTGAAAACGATACGGATGAAAACCGGGCAAAGAATCGCCGAACCGAGTTTACGATTCTCTCGAATTGATTTAATACTGCTTGCTAGTTTATATAAAAAGGAACACCGAACCCGACTGGTTTCACTCAAATAACATTCAAATTTCCCTTGGTTATGGCTCATTCGCACACTGCCGCCGTCGAAACAATGGAAGACCAACTCATTCAAAAAGAGGGGTATAATGATCATTTCCATGATCACCATCACGGCGACAAGTACCAGTCGAATTTTTTGACCCATTACATTTTCACCACCGACCACAAAATGATCGCCCGGCAATTTCTGATTACGGGTATCATTTGGGCTTTTATCGGTGCTGCAATGTCGATTGTTTTCCGCCTTCAACTTGGTTTTCCCGAGGCTGACCTGGCGTGGCTTCGCCCTATTCTGGGCAAGTGGATTATGGTTAACGAGGCCGGCATAGGCAAACTCGACCCCGAGTTTTACTATGCTTTGGTCACCATGCACGGTACGATTCTGGTATTCTTCGTACTTACTGCCGGCTTGAGCGGCACATTCGCCAATATGCTTATTCCGTTGCAGGTTGGCGCCCGCGACATGGCATCCCCGCTGCTGAATGCCTTCTCCTACTGGTTTTTCTTCCTCGCAGGGGTAGTCATGTTTCTCTCTCTCTTCATCAGCACCGGTCCTTTCTCCGGGGGATGGACGGCGTATCCGCCGCTCAGCGCGTTGCCCCAGGCATCGGATGGTTCCGGGGCAGGTATGACGATGTGGATTACGGCTATGGCCCTTTTCATTGTGTCGTCGCTGTTGGGAGGTATCAACTACATCACTACGGTGCTGAACCTTCGCACCAAAGGCATGAATATGTGGCGCATGCCGCTGACGGTTTGGGCCCTGTTTATCACGGCTATTCTCGGCGTGTTGTCCTTCCCCGTACTTTTTTCTGGCGTGATGCTGCTGATTTTCGACCGCAGTCTGGGCACCTCCTTCTACCTCAATGAGTTAGTTGTTGGAGGTCAGATTCTGGATCGCGTAGGCGGTAGTCCGATCCTTTACCAGCACTTGTTCTGGTTCCTGGGCCACCCGGAAGTGTACATCATTATTCTGCCGGCCATGGGTATTGTATCGGAAGTGCTTTCGGTGCATTCCCGCAAGCCGATCTTTGGCTATCGCGCCATGGTGATGTCGATTCTGGCGATTGCATTCCTGTCATTTATCGTGTGGGCGCACCACATGTTTATGTCGGGTGTGAATCCGTTTATCAGCAACTTCTTCGTAATTTTTACCTTGATCATTGCTGTTCCTTCCGCAGTGAAAGTCTTTAACTGGATTTCCACGATTTATGGCGCCAACTTCCGTTTCAATTCGGCAAGTTTGTTTGCGGTGGGTTTTGTCTCGATGTTCATTTCCGGTGGTCTTACGGGCATTTTCCTCGGTAACTCCGCTATTGACATCCAGCTGCACGATACTTATTTTGTCGTCGCACACTTTCACATTGTGATGGGTGTTGCTGCGTTCTTCGGCATGTTCGCCGGTATTTATCACTGGTTCCCCAAGATGTACGGTCGTTTTATGAATGAAACGCTGGGTAAAATTCACTTCTGGGGTACGCTCGTCGGCGCATATGCCATCTTCTGGCCGATGCACTACACGGGTATGGCCGGTGTTCCGCGTCGCTATTACAGCATCGAAAGTTTCGAAAGTTTCAAACACTTTGTGAGCCTCAACCAGTTTATTACAGTTGCTGCGATCATCGTGTTCTTCTTGCAGGTTCTGTTTATCATCAACTTCTTCTACTCCATCTTCGCCGGCCGCAAACTCAAGGTTCGCAACCCTTGGGGCGCCAACACGCTGGAATGGACGACGGAAATCAATCCGGGACACGGCAACTGGGCCGGAAATCTGCCGACCGTGCAGCGTTGGGCTTATGATTACAGCAAAGGAGGTGAAGAATTCACGCCTCAAATTGTACCCTTGAAAGAAGGCGAACACGATCACGGACATTGAAGCAGGTGAATTTTAAAAAAGCACAACAAAAGCAGACGGACATGGCCCGACAGGATGCCCGACAACTGACCTTATGGAATGGCCTGGCGCAAAGCCTGACCGATTTTGGTCTGTTGGTCAAATTCCGGCTGACGCTCATGGTGAATTTTTCTGCCGTTATCGCTTATGCAACGGTCAGCACCAGTCCGCTCGAGTGGTTTCCTTTGGTCTTATTGTCCTTAGGCGGATTTTTCGTGACGGGTGCTGCCAATGCGCTCAATCAGGGACTTGAACGCGAATACGACCGATTGATGCCCCGGACTGCCAACAGGCCGGTTGCAGCGGGACGAATGACACTTTCCACGGCCGTATTGTTGGCGGGACTAATGGCTATGCTGGGTATATCTGCCCTGACATGGTTTAACCCGCTGACGGGCTTTTTGGGTACATTGTCTTTGATCAGTTACGCCTTCGTTTACACGCCGCTGAAACGCGTATCGCCTCTTTCGGTGGTTGTTGGCGCCTTTCCCGGCGCACTGCCGGTAATCATTGGCGGTGTAGCATTCGAAGGGACCATCTCGCCGCTGGTGTTTTACATGTTTCTGATCCAGTTTTTGTGGCAATTTCCCCATTATTGGGCAATTGCCTGGCTGGCAGATGATGATTACAAACGGGCAGGGTTTTACATGCTGCCCACCCGAAACGGACAAAAAGATGCATCGGTGGGTCTCTTGTCGCTCAGCTTCTGCGCCCTCCTGATTGCAAACTCTGCAATTGGATTTGCAATAGGGCTGACCAGTCTGCCGGCGACACTTGGATTGATGCTGCTGAATGTTTGGTTCGGATGGCGTTGCTGGCAGTTATATCGGGAGTGTTCACATGCTGCTGCACGCCGACAAATGTTTGCTTCATTTTTGCACCTTCCGCTTTCTTTGTTGTTGGTGCTGATTGATAAAATATAAAAAAATGAGTGCTGTGACTCAGCAATATCGCCGTTCAAAAATTCATCCTTACCAGTTTGCGCTGTGGGTGGGGCTGGCTACCATCATTATGATGTTCGTCGCTTTTACCAGTGCCTATGTGGTCAGGAGAGCGGCTGGCAACTGGTATGAGTTTAAACTGCCGGATATTTTTATGGCTAGTACGGTCGTGATCCTATTAAGCAGTGCGACTTTCCAATTGTCATTCAATGGTTTTAAGAAAGGCCGTGAACTTGTATACAAAGGCATGATGATTGCCACTTTTCTTTTGGGGATCGCCTTTGTAATATTGCAATATCAGGGATGGAAAGCAATGGATGCGCAGGGAGCAACCCTGACGGTGAATCCGTCCAGTTCATTCATTTATCTGATTTCCGGCGTTCATGTGGCGCACGTGCTCGGAGGGATTACCATCCTGATGGTCGCCCTTACGCACGCTTTTGTGCTGCCGTTCCGTGCAACGGAACGCAGAACGATGCGGTTCAGCCTTAGCCTGCAATATTGGCACTTCGTCGATATTTTGTGGGTATACCTGTTTATGTTCTTTTTACTTCAATCCTGACTACCCTAGTAAATAAAGTTTGTAGGCTTATAACTGACTGATTTTATGGCAGATAATTCTGTTGCACATGCACACGAAACACATGGCGCTCACCAAGAGGGCGGCCACAACTGGGAAGGAGCAGCGGAACCCTTCAAGGCGAGCTATGGCAAGCTGATGATGTGGTACTTCCTTGTGTCTGATGCATTTACTTTCGCAGGCTTCCTGATTGCCTATGGCGCACTTCGTTTTAGTATGCCAAGCTGGCCGGAACCCGACTTTGTTTTTGCATCGTTTCCATTCCTGAAAGAGGGAACCCACTGGCCACTGGTGTTTGTGACCTTCATGACCTTCGTCCTCATTTTCAGTTCGGTTACGATGGTTCGTGCCGTGCAGGAGGGCCATCGCGAAAATCGCAGAGGGGTGGTGTTCTGGATGTTCCTTACGATTCTGGGGGGCGCGGTCTTCCTCGGTTCGCAGGCCTATGAATGGACGACCCTGATCGTTAAAGAGAACGTGTCCGTTTCTCGCAACCCCTTCGGTCGCCACCTGAACGATGGTTATCTCGTCGAACTGGATGCCCAGGGCCAGCCTGTCATGGATGCCAATGGACGTCCCAAGCCACTAATGAAAGATGGTGCTATCGCCGAAGTAAAAAAAGGTGATTCCTATTTGCTTCATGGTCACCGCCATGACGGCAAAGTGGAACTTGAGCAGCCGTATATCTTTTACACCAAAGGATCTGATGCTGGCGAATTACGTCCTGTCGAACCCGGCCCCAAAGCTTTCGGCGCCCTGTTCTTCTTTATCACGGGCTTCCACGGCTTTCACGTGTTCTCCGGCGTATTGTTCCTCAGCATTATTGCTATCAACGCTGCCAGCGGTTTGTATGCCGCCCGTAAAAACGGCTACGAAATGGTGGAAAAAATCGGTCTTTACTGGCACTTCGTAGACCTCGTCTGGGTGTTCGTATTCCTTGTATTCTACCTGCTGTAACCCCTGTCCCTGCTCATCACCTCTTTAATTGCTGATAACAATGTCGCACTTATCATACGAAGATCAAAAGAAACTCGTCTTCCGCGGATTGATGATCCTGGGTATCATCACTTTGGTTGAAGTATTTATAGCCCTGCTGGCCAAAGGCCACATCTCGCACAGCATACATTTTAAAGAAGGCTTCGGTCACTACCTGTATATGCTGTTGATGATCGGTTTTTCCCTGTACAAGGCTTACTTCATCATTTTCTACTTTATGCACATGGCCTACGAGGTTCGCGGGCTTGTCTTGAGTGTACTGCTCCCGACTTCACTTCTGGTGTGGGCTATCATTGCTTTCTTCCAGGAAGGCAGCTCCTGGGGGGCACGCCGCGAGCTGATAAAAGAAAAAGACGAAGAATCTGTACGCCCGGCGCCCGCCGGTCAACCGCAGGGATATTACATCATCCCCGGCACAAACGGACGAAATAACGGATAAAGAAACTTGAAAAAGGCGGGGAACAAAACCTCGCCTTTTTTGTTGATAATGAATTGATTAACTTATGACTGCAGAATCTAGTAAAACATCTTCCGGTCCGCGGAGAGTTGCCCGCCTCGTTATTCTCTTTGTGTTGCTGGTCGTACTTCCCGCAGGTTCCTGGTATTACCTGAGCGGCGGACTCAACTGGCGTAAAAAGGCTGTTGGCGAATTGAGAATGTACGCCAAAATCCCCCCCGTGATGGTGATTCCGCCTGTCGGCGAACGGTTCAACGATCTGGAGTCCAAAGTGTGTATTATTTATAATTTTGGGTACGAACCTGATCTGAACGACACGACCAAACTGGTGATGGATACCTACCAGAACCTCTTCACTCAGTTTGGCTTGTATTCCGACGAAACAGTGCGCCCCGATTTGCGCTTCGTTCCTCTTTTCGAAGGCGGTACGGCCGAGTTTCGTTCCTATTACCAAACCCTGGCCAGTTCCGATTACGCCACCTGGCGCCGCAGCGGAGGCATTGGGCAATGGCGAACGATACTGGAAAACAGTTACGAACAGTTTTGCCGCGACGAAGGCATTAAACCCGCTCCGGCTTATTATGCACTTACGGATACCAGTGGCCATATTCGTCGTTTTTATAACGCCATGAAGCCCAATGAAGTAGGCCGTATGGTGGAACATATCGCCATTTTACTGCCCCGACAACAACAATAAGCACAAGTACCTATGATTACCTCTACATCGAAGCCCGATCCGGCACTGGAGAAGAAGATGAACCTGATCGCCTATGTCGTCTCTGCAATCGTGTTGCTGCTGGTTGGCGCCATGCGCCGCTACAAGATCGATCTGGGCATTGATTTTAGCTTTTTGCCGCCCTTTCACGCCACGCTGAATGCGCTGACGGCAGTAATATTGTTAGTGGCGCTTTGGCATATCAAGAATAAAAGGGTAGAAGCGCACCGCAAGGCAATTTATGCAGCCATGGGATGTTCGGCGCTTTTTCTGTTGTCGTACGTGCTCTACCACTTTACCACGCCGGAGACACGCTACGAGGGTACCGGACTGATGCGCACTGTGTATTTTGTGTTGTTAATATCCCATGTCGTACTGGCGGGTGCAATTTTGCCGTTTATTTTGCTGACCTTCAATCGCGCGTTTACCGGGCAGTACGAACGGCACAAACGTATGGCGAGATGGGTATATCCCCTTTGGCTGTATGTGGCGCTTACCGGCCCGATATGTTATTTGATGCTGCGGCCGTATTACCCGACTTAATCATTTTTTGATCAACAGCATTGACCATATTATGAAAAATAAATTGATCAAGGCACTGGGCCTCCTCGCCCTGGTTTTTACCCTGCAGATATTGCCCGCTCCTGTCGGCGCACAATGCCCGATGTGCAAGGCAACAGCCGAATCAAATCTCAAAAACGGCGGAACAGCAGGCCGCGGCCTCAATGCGGGAATCCTCTACATGCTTGTCGTACCCTATTTGCTGGTGGGTTCCATCGGATACTGGTGGTGGCGAAATCGCAAAAAAGAAGAGCAACAAGCAACGGAAGTCACAGAAGAAGACCTGTAATGCCCGATTTTCGAAGAAATACAACAAGAGCGTAGAACGGTTGTCCGTTCTACGCTCTTGTTGTATTAGCGTGTAATTTATTCATGGGGTATTCTTAACACGTCGCTAACTGAAATTTTGATACAAACCCCTCATGTTTGCCCTTTAAAATACACAACTATGAAACAAATTTTTTTTACTGCACTTTTTCTGACCATCAGCGCATTCGGATTGCAGGCCAGCCAAATCATTCCGGCAGGGGAGATGAGGCAGCACCTTTTTCAAAAAACAACTACCCGTCTGGCAGACCAACCCCTTTCGGAAAAGACCGAACGCCGACTGGTACGCGCTGAAAAACGCCTCAAGCGCATTGCAACTCACCGCACCGCGGGGCCCGATTTCAACGACCCCGTCGCCAAATGGCTGTGGTTCGGATTGATCGGCCTGGGACTGGCGTTGTTGTTTTCGCTCGTGAGCTACGGACTGGCCGGGTTGATGGCATTTGCCGGCATTGTTTGCCTGGTGATCTGGATCATCAAACGGGAGCAGGCCGTGTAAAATACAAAAGGGCCCGCTGTGCAGCGGGCCCTTTTGATTTTCAGCAAAAATCTGCGTATGCTTATTTCAAGGTGTAGCGGGCAGCAAGGCCGCCGTAAGCGCCACCGAAACCATTGCCATAACCATTAATGAAGAAGGTCGGCATCCAGTCGAGAGATAGGTTAACCGGAGCGTTTGCAAATTTGTAGTCGAGGCCGATATTGCCCAGGATTGCAAAGCTGGCATCCGAAGCGTCATCGTCGAAGCCGAAACCATCTTTGTAGTTCCAGAAATAAGCGGAAGCACCGCCGCCAACGTACCAGTTCAGGCCTTCAACGCTGGCGATATCGAAGTGGTGCTGATATACAGCGCCGACGTTGAACCAGCTGTAAAATTCCCAGGAGCGGAAACCGGCAAACACCTCGATGGCAGCCGGTTCGCTGATGAATTGTTTGTAGGAAACAGAAACCGGGTAGCCGAGGCGAAGACCGATGGCCGAGTTGTAGTTTTTCTGAGCATTGGCGGCAAAGAAGCAGCCGAAAGCAAGCAGGAAGACGAAGAAGATTCTTTTCATAGTGCTATCAGAAGTTTTGAGATAAAAGAGTTTTGAACGCGCCAAAGGTATTCATTCGCGCTTTTACTCGAATTCTGAAACGCACTTTTTTTAGGGATGGGTGAACTTTTGCGGCAGCGGATATTTTTTCAGACTTTCGCCCTTGAATTGCACCGATTAAGGTGCTAATAGTGCTTTTTAATTGAAAATCAAACTATTGCAGGCTAAATTCGTTTAGTCTGCGACTTTCATTCGCCCGGCTGATTATGAAAATTGCTGTTTTTCCAGGCTCATTTGATCCGATCACTACTGGTCATGTCGATCTGGTGCAGCGGGCGCTTCCTCTTTTCGACCGTATTATTGTAGCCGTGGGCGTGAATACAACCAAAAAGTATTTGTTTTCCCTCGAGCAACGGTTGGAATGGCTACGTCAGGTATTTGCCAAAGAGGACAAGATCGAGGTCGATTATTTTGAAAAACTCACAGCCCATTATTGCCAACGCATTGGGGCCCGGTACCTTTTGCGGGGCTTGCGCAATGCGGCTGATTTTGACTATGAAAAAACCATTTCGCAGCTCAATCATATCGTCGGGGGGGGCATCGAAACCGTCTTTTTAATTTCGCAACCCGAATTTTCCCATATCAGCAGCACTATCGTGCGCGAAATTATCGTGGGCGGCGGCGATGCCACGCCTTTTATTCCCAAGGAGATCAATATCGGGCCCGTCTGAACCAGGCGGGCCGCCCAACCATTTTATACCATGACAGACGCAATTTTTTCTGTTCCCCTTCCGGTCAATGAACCGGTTCTGAATTATGCTCCCGGTTCACCCGAAAAAGCGGCGCTCAAAAAAGCGCTTGCCGAGCTGAAAGCCGAAATACGCGAAGTACCTATGTACATCGGCGGACAGCGGGTGACGACAGCCGAAAAAGGCACGATCCGGCCGCCGCACGAGTTGAGCCATACCCTGGGTTATTTTTCCCGGGGCAATGCCACGCACGTGGAAGCTGCCATCGAAGCCGCTATGAAGGCCAAACCAGCCTGGGAGGCCATGCCCTGGCAGGAGCGCGCGGCGATCTTTTTGAGAGCAGCCGATCTGCTGACCGGCCCTTATCGCGCCCGTATGAACGCGGCAACCATGCTTTGTCAGAGTAAAAACGCGTTTCAGGCCGAAATTGACGCCGTGTGCGAATTGGCCGATTTCTGGCGCTTTAATGCCTGGTTTATGCAGGAGATTTACAAAAACCAGCCTTTGAGCGTGCGCAATACCTGGAACCGGACCGATTGGCGGCCGCTGGAAGGATTTGTGTTCGCCCTGACGCCCTTCAACTTTACCTCCATTGCCGGCAACCTGCCTACCGCTCCTGCCATGTTGGGCAACGTAGCCGTTTGGAAACCTGCTGAAACACAGATTTATTCGGCAGCGGTCATTATGGATATTCTGGAAGAAGCCGGCTTGCCAGCCGGGGTAGTCAACCTGGTGTACGTCGATGGCCAAACGGTGGGTAAAGTGGTGTTTAATCACCGCGACTTTGCCGGCCTGCACTTCACCGGAAGTACCGGCGTTTTTCAGCAACTCTGGAAGACGATAGGCAACAATCTCACTTTGTACAAATCCTACCCGCGTATTGTGGGCGAAACCGGCGGTAAAGACTTCGTCATTGCCCACGAATCGGCCGACCCCAAAGCGGTGGCGGTGGCGCTAGCCCGCGGAGCATTCGAGTTTCAGGGGCAAAAGTGTTCGGCTGCTTCACGCGCCTACATTCCCTCTTCGCTTTGGCCCGCAGTGAAAGAATCCCTGACTGCCGATCTGGCGTCGATGAAAATGGGCAGTCCCGAAGATTTTACCAATTTTATCAATGCTGTGATCGATGAAAAGGCGTTTGACAAAATCACCGGGTTTATCGCCGAAGCCAAAAAATCGGACCAGGTTAGGTTGATCGCCGGCGGCAATTACGACAAATCGAAAGGGTATTTCATCGAACCCACCGTGCTCGAAGTGTCGGACCCCAACTATGTAACGATGTGCGAGGAGTTGTTTGGGCCGGTACTGACCATTTATGTGTACGAGAGCGACCGTTATGCAGAGGCATTGGATCTGGTCGACAGTACCTCGCCCTATGCGCTCACCGGTGCTATATTTGCCCGCGACCGGGCAGCCATCGAGCAGGCCAACGCACGATTGCGGCATGCGGCTGGTAATTATTACATCAATGACAAACCCACCGGCGCCGTAGTAGGGCAGCAGCCTTTCGGCGGTGCGCGCGCTTCGGGTACCAACGACAAAGCCGGTTCTGTACTCAACATGTACCGCTGGCTCTCCCCGCGTACGATGAAGGAAAACTTCGTTTCGCCGACAGATTACCGTTATCCCTTCCTGCTGGAAGCCTGATACGGCTTTTAATTCGGTAATAAATATAAAGGCCGGTTGCGCATGTCGCACAACCGGCCTTTTCGTTTTGCCAGATACCGGGTTGATTAATTGTTGGAAGACGAAGCCGTCATCTTCAATTCCTTGATACGGGCTTTCTTGCCAACCAATCCGCGCAGATAGTACAGACGGGCGCGGCGAACTTTACCACGCTTGATCACCTGTACGGCAGCGATATTCGGATTGGTGTAGGAAAAGATACGTTCCACGCCTACGCCGTGCGAAATTTTGCGGACGGTAAAGGTGCGGGTACGGCCGTGGCCTTTGATCTGGATCACGTCGCCGCGAAAATCCTGTTCGCGGGTTTTGTCGCCTTCAACGATCTTATAGGTGACTATGATGGTGTCGCCGGTTTTGAAACTGGGGAACTCCGGCGCGGTGAGCATTTGCTCCTGGACAAACTGGATGGCTTCCAACTCTTTCATTGCATTGCGTATTTTACACCTGCTGAATTAGCAGGGCGCAAAGGTAAAACCAATACCAGGAAAAAGAAAAATATTGTTTGGAGTTTTTCCCTGAAAATGTACCTCCCGCCTAATTATTGACGGGCGTATCCTGCTTTTTTCGACTGAACCGGGAAAAACTTGAACCGAATCGGCAATTAGATGTTTTGAACTTTAATTTATGTACATTTATCTTTGTGCCATCAAACTAACAATTTCACCATCCAATTTTTCTTAAACACCAAGTCATGAAAAAACTGCTTTTCCTCCCCCTGCTCGCCGTATTGGCCATGGCCGCCACGACTGTGACCAATTACACCGTCGACACTGCTTACAGCAACATCGTCTGGACGGGCTACAAGGTAACCGGCCAGCATACGGGTAACGTAAAAGTAAAAAGCGGAAACCTTCAGTTCGCCGACGGCGTGCTCACCGGCGGCAGCTTCGAAATTGACATGAATTCGATCACTTGCACAGACATGCAGGGCGAATATGGCGATAAACTCGTCGGTCACCTGAAAAGCGACGACTTTTTCGGCGTAGCTACGCACCCGACGGCTAAGTTCGCAATTACTCGCATCATTCCGCAAGACTCCAAAGGCAACTACAAGATCATTGGCGACCTGACGATCAAAAACACCACCAAACCGGCCAAATTCTTTGCCAACGTAGTGGATAAAGGCGCCGAGATCAACGCTTCCGGCAAACTGGTAGTCGACCGCTCGGAATACGACGTGCGTTTCGGCTCCGGTTCCTTCTTCGACGGCCTGGGCGATAAAACCATCTACGACGAATTTGATCTCCAGATTTGGCTCGTTGCCAAAAAATAACGTATTCTGAAACGATCTTTTTACCGGTCCGGCAGGTTTTCCTGCCGGACCGGTTTGATTTTTGTGGAAGTGGTTGTGATAAGGTGACGTTAAAAAATAATTTGCGTCTACCAGACGTGTTATTTTTGCGCACTGATTCGGTAAAATGACCGATGCATGTACGATAATCGTTTTGCAGACGTTTCAAGCCCAAACAGATATTTTCTATCGACTTAACCTTACGTTCCCTTATGCTTCGTGTTGCTATCGCTTTTTTGCTGTCGGCCGTGGTTTGGCTGGGTTTGACGGCATTCTGGGTGGCCGACCCGAAGTTCGATGACGGGTCTTTTGCTGTCAATAGCACGGTTGCTCATTTTTTTGACCAATCAAGGCGATCGGCGCCCTTGTCCGATTTATCGCAGCCATCGGATTCCTCTGCTTTTTTCCGCATTCTGATGTTGAACTATAGCGCTTACGACAGCGCTTACGCCGCCAAAATGCGGGCTAGCGTGCAGCGCCAGTTTCCTTCGGCAGAAGTTGTAGAGTTTTGGGAAGGTACAGCCGACGAACTCGCCGCTTTGCTCAGCAACCAGCAAGTAGTCGTTATTTCTTACCCTTCACGCGGTGAAAACGAAGATCTGCACGCCTACGGCGAAGTATTGGTGCACTTCGTCCGGCAGGGTGGGGCGGTTATTCTGACGGGGACGCACGAATTTGGAATCCTGCAACAGTTCGATCTGTTCGATCTTGATTTCGGGTATTTTTGTAAAGACCCGGATGTGCATGAAGACCTTGCCAGCCATCCTGTGATGGCCGGAACACCGGAAGATTTCCGATTGGCCGAATACGCCTATCCGCTGGATGTTTCCGATCCGGGCTTTATTACCCTGGCTGATATAAAAGGTTATCCGGTAATGGGGTTCAAACCGGAGGGACTAGGTAAAATCGTGTATCTGGGGTTTGAATATTATTACGAAGAGCCTGTTTCCACCCGTCTTTTGGCCAATGCAATCCGCTGGGCCAGTCCGCCGCCATCGGAAACAAACGTTCAGGCTGCCAAAACCAATGTTTCTTCGCCGCCACCGCCGCTTGCCGTTCGCCGAACGGAAGAGTTTTTAAACGCTGGGGGAGGCAAAAATACCGAGGCGCCCGGGGTGAAAATCTACCCCAACCCTTACACCGTCAAAGCGACGCTCGAATTTGAATTGAGCAAAGCTACCCCCGTCACCATCGAGATGACGGACGAACTCGGCCGGCGCGCAGCCGAACTGCTCAAACAGCGCACCCTTGTCGCGGGTACCTACTATTTTGAGTTGCCCAATGTCCCCCCGGGCATTTATTTTGTCAAATGCCAATACGGGGAACACACTACGGTGCGCAAAGTGGTCAAACTTGCCGAGCAGTAATTTCCTAGTAACCGAATATTTCTTCCAGGGTCAATTCTTTGACGGGGCCAATCTTTTTCAGATAGTCGAAGTCGATCTTCGAACGGTCGCCAAGCACCATCCAGGCGAATTTGCGGCCACGAATGTACTTCTGCTGAAACGCCAGCAAGGCGTCGGGCCCCGATCGTGACAGCGTTTGGTACACATCAGCCCTCAGATCGCGATTAAGGAAGCCGCGGTCCCGGTTGGTCCTCCACGTCCAGTAAAGCTCGGCCTTGTGGATTGCGCCGGCAGAAATTTGTTTCAGCACGCTCTGCCTGGCGTTTTCAATTTGTGTATTCGAAACCGGCATGTTTTCGAGAATATGATCAAAGGCGTCGACGGCTTCGCGCAACTTGTCGGGTTGTGTCCCTACGTAAGATTGCAAAAAATGGGCTGTCTTCTTTTTGGAAGGTGTGGCGGCATAGGCATAGGCAGAGTAAGCCAGGGCTTTTGATTCGCGTATTTCCTGAAAGACAATGGAGGACAAGCCATATCCGAAATACTGGTTGTACCATTCGGCAAAAACAAACTCGTCCAGGTTGAACTTTGGGGTGCCGCGGGAAACCAGCAACAGTTCAACTTGAACCATCGGGAAATGGACAAAATACACCTGATTACTGCGGATGTTGCGTTCCCGATATTTTTTGGCCAATGGCGCCACGGCAAACGTTTCCGGTTGAAAGTGAAATTTCTTCAAAACATTGGCTGCCTTGCGAATGCCGGACGGGCCGAAATAGTATAATTCGTGTTTCCAAAACCGAAGTTGCCGGGCCAGGTCAGTCAATTCTTCGGCTCGTAAAGCGAGCAACTGCTCTTTGCTCAATTTGTCGGAAAACGACGAGGAAGGGCCGTATTTCGCATAATTGAGCATGGCTTTACTCAAAATCGTCCGCTTGTCGCGTTTATCGTTTTCGCGCCGGGTGAAAATATCCGCCACCAGATTTTGCAGCGCTTCGGGGTTGGGTTGGGCGTCCGCCAGTACGTGCTCCATCAGTTCGACAGCCTCCGAAAAAGATTCCGACAAGCCCGACAGAGTGATGTAAAAATGGTCGTCCTGACAAGTTGCGTTGAAATGCACGCCCAAACGGAAAAACGCCTGTTGCAACTGGCTGGCGGTATACCGGCTGGTGCTCAGAAATGGCAGATAACTCGCCAAAACCGCCAACTTGCGGTCGCTGTTGCGGCCAAAATCGTACACATAGTGCAGACGGAACAGCCGGCTTTGTTCGTCATGCACCGCCCGGAGAGTAAGCCCACCTAGGCTGGATTTGTGGATGGTTTTTTTGAAATCGACAAATTGGGGTTCGATATCGGGAACGTGTTTGCCCAAAAACGTCTGGGCGAACTCCGACGAGTCGGTTCGATTCAGTTCGACGGCTGTGATGGGCGGCTTTTCCACTTTCATGACGGAAGCGTCGTCGCCGGTATGTTTGTACACCACGGCATAATTGTCGTTGCGCAGGTATTTACGGGCAAAATCGACGACATCCTTTTTGGTGATTTTTTCCAAATCAGCCCAGCGGTGTACGTAATTGTGCCAGTCGACCCCATGCACGAAAGCCCCCGTAAGCGCCGCTGCGCGGCCCTGGTTTTTTTCAAATTCTTTTACTTCGTGTAGTTTGAGGTCTTTGACGACCGCCGAGGGAAGCCAGTCTTCAAAATCGCCTTGCTGCAGTTTTTCAATTTCCCGCCACAAGAGTTGTTCGACATCGTCGAGTGACTGGCCTTCACGCGGTTTTCCGTATAAAATGAGGCTGCCATAATCTTCGTACGTACGCGGATAGGCGTATGCTTCGAGCAGCAATTGTTTCTGTATCAGGTTGAGATCGAAAAGGCCTGCCTGGTAGTTGTGCAGGATGCCGGCTATAAGCGGCAGCATATTGGCTTCTTTCGATGCTGCTCCGGGGAAGCGCCAACCCATTTCCAGCCAGGCCGCTTCTTGCCCGTACACGTCGCGGCGCGTTCGGGCGCCGATCTCGGGCTGGGGCAGGTACTGAAAGGCTGGGACCGGTTTGGATTCAAATTTTCCAAAATGACGTTCTGCCAGATCGACGGCTATTTCCGGATCGAAGTCGCCGCACAGCACGATAGCCATGTTGTTGGGCACGTAATAGCGGTCGAAAAATCGGTAAATATTGGTTTGAGAGGGGTTTTTAAGGTCTTCGCCTTTTCCCAGCGTGGTTTGTGTGCCGTACGGATGGGTGGGTGTGAGCGTTTCCTGCAGGGCTTTCAGCACTTTGCGAAAATCGCGGTCCTGGCTGATGTTGTATTCTTCAAAAACGGTTTCCAGTTCAGTGTGAAACAAACGAAGTACCGGTCGGCGGAATCGTTCGCTTTCCAGTTCGAACCAGCGTTCGATTTCATTGGAAGGAATGTCGTTGACGTAAACCGTCTGTTCCACCCAGGTGTAGGCATTCGTGCCCCTGGCGCCGATAGCGCTGACGAGTTTGTCGTATTCATTGGCAGCGGCCAATTTTGCGGCTTCAAACGACAAGCGGTCGATCTCGGCATAAAGCGCTCGCTTGGCTTCCGGGTCGACGGCCTTGCGGTGTTCTTCAAATTTTTGTTCAATCTGGTCAAGAAGTGCTTTTTCCTTTGGCCAGTCGAGGCTGCCCATTCGATCGGTGCCTTTGAACATCATGTGTTCGAAATAGTGGGCAAGGCCCGTCGTGTCGGCCGGGTCGTGTTTGGAGCCGGCTCGTACGGCGATCTCTGTGTATATGCGGGGTTCTTCTTTATTGACGGAAAGAAAAAGGCGAAGGCCGTTGGAAAGGGTGTGCATTCTGACCTGAATGGGATCGCCTGGCACGGTATTAAACGAGGTTTCTGTTCTGGCGTATGCTGTCATGATTATATCGTTTGATTAGGTCGAAAACGTAAATGTACCGCAATTCCTGCTCAGATGCCCGGATACATCGGGTGAACAAGGGAAAACATGTAAAGTCAAGAGGCTGCCGGACAAGCCGGCAGCCTCTTAAATAGTTATTGGGGCGGAAAGGTTCAGGGCATTTCCGCAAAAGCTGCGATTAGTTGATCACCAGGCGGGCTGTCAGTTTTTCGCTGGCGGTAGCAACGTCGACGAAATAAAGTCCGGGCGCCCAGTTGCCGGTTTGCAGATGAAGGGTGGCTACCGCGGTGTTGAAGTTTTGCGTTGAAACCAGGCGGCCCTGCGCATCAAATACGCGTACGATGCCGGTTTCCCCTTCGCTCAGTTGCACGTCCAGGTCGATGCGAACGCGGTCGGAGGCAGGGTTGGGCGATAGTTTCACCTTGTTGCTCAATTGGCCGAGCAGTTGGTCGCGGTCGTCACCCGGGTCAGCAAAGTTGGTGCAGTTGGCGGGCAGACAGGTCGCTGCCGCAACGGCGGAGCGGATTTTGTTGCCGGGTTGCGGTCCGAAGCCATTGTTGAAATTGATGCCGTAGTTGGTCAGGTGGCAATAGCTCATGATTGTGCCGCCGCCGGTGGGAGCAGGTCCCGGAGGGCAGCCGCCTTCGGTGGTGTAGCAGTTGTCGATGGCGGTGTTGTTGCCGTTCCAAACGCAGGCGTGGGTGTGGCGGCTGCTCAGCAGGTGGCCGAGTTCGTGCGTGCAGACCATAATCGTCCAGGAGTAGGTCGGGACGTTTTGGTAGCTGGATTGAAGCCCTGCGAAACACATACTTTGTTTGCGGTTGGAGTTGCAGAGACCCGAGAAGCCTGCTGCCACGCCGCCAAGGTTGGATTTCAGGTTGCAGAGGATGGCGAGATCGCCAGTGAAGCTGTTGTAGCGGAAGTTTTGAAATTTGGTCAGAACCGCCGATGAGGTGTTGCCGGTATATTTGTTCTGGCCGGTGCCCGTCCAGATGTAAAGTTGATACACGCCGACTTCCAGCGATTCATTGGCATAAAGCGTAATCACCTGGTTGAAAACGCCGGTGATCCAGGTTGTGACGCCGTTGACGCCGCCTTTGTTGTTGGTCAGGTCGCGGTCGACTTCCACCCAAAGCCGAACGCAGTCGCCGGTGGTGCGTTCGCTGGCGGTCGTTTCATTCGGGTCGGCTTCCTGGGCGTCGTCGATCATGTCGCAGAAAGAAGCGGCAGTCACTTTCAGGTCGCCCGTGGCATAAATCAGGTGTTCGGCCTGGCCTTCCATTTTACCGAGGCTCAGGTTGCCGAAGGCATCATCGCTGACAAAGCCCATGACTTCGTTGCCCGACACAGAGATGGCAGCCAGCGAGTTGTCGTGGCCTTTCAGGATGCCCCGGTAGAAGAAGATGGGCGCCATGTCGGCGGTTTGGTCGCCGGCATCGTCCGTCATGATCCGGAAGCCGGGCGACAAGATGTTGACGCGCACCAGTTCGAGCGTAAGGGTACCCCATTCGGTGGTCGGAATCGACAACTCCATGGCCTGCGGTGCATTCTCGAGGATAGATTGTTGAACGGCGGTATTCAGGTTGAGTACGGTTCCTTTACTGAGTACGTCGTTTTGAGCGGCGCCGGGGGCAAATGCCGTAGGATTGGCGAACAGGTCTATCTTTTGAAAACTGGTGCCGGAACCGCGGTGGTCGTGCACCATTTGCGCAACAGGACGAAGAGCGGATTGCGCCATCAGGCTCAGAGCAAAAAGCAAAAAGCCCGCGAAAAGGGTAAGTTTTTTCATAAAGCGAAAGTTTGACTGGATGAAAGATGTAAAGCAGTGGCAAACATAGATAATTTCTCCTTATAAAGAACTTAGCTTTTTATTATGCGAAATACCGACTCGTTACAGTTGAAAAAGCGGGGAAAAGGCTTGGTTTTAAAATTGTTTTTGCCCGGCACTGTGCCGGTTGGCATTTTCCGCTCAGAAAATTTATTTCCCAAATCTGAAAAACAGCGATACTTGCCGTTTATCATTCTAATAAATCTGCTGCTTATGTCTTCGCTGGAAATTGTCAGCCATTATTACGATTGCTTCAACCGGAAAGACTGGAACGGCATGTTGGCCCTCCTCTCGCCCGACGTGCGCCACGATGCCAATCAGGGTGATTCGTATACCGGCCTCGATCATTTCAAGGATTTCCTGGCCCACATGGACGAGTGCTACGACGAAAACCTGACGGATATGGTACTCATGGCGCATCCGGATGGCGTGCACGTCGCCTGCGAGTTCGTGGTGAACGGAATTTATAAAAAAACGGACAGCGAGCTGCCGCCTGCCAACGGACAACGTTACGTGCTCCCGGCCGGTGCTTTCCTCGAAGTGCACCAGGGTCGAATCACCCGTGTAACAACGTACTACAACCTGCCGCTTTGGCTAAAATTGATCGGGCAATGACAACGGATAAGCCCCCTCTGAGGTTCGAACGCATTTACGGCGCCGGGTTTTCAGCGGTTTTCGACGACCTGGCAGCCCTGCGCATCGCCGTGTTCCGGGACTTTCCCTACCTCTATGAAGGCACGGTCGACTACGAAAAGGAGTATCTGAAAACCTATGCCGATTCGCCACGATCGTTTTTGTTTGCCGTGTACGATGGGGACAGGATGGTCGGAGCAACAACCTGTATCCCGCTGTCGGATGAAACCCCGGACGTGCAGCGTCCTTTCCTCGATGCGGGTTATTCGCTCGATCAGGTGTTTTATTTTGGCGAAAGCATTTTGTTGCCCGAGTACCGCGGGCTGGGCCTGGGGCATCGTTTTTTCGATGAACGCGAAGCCCACGCCGCTCAGTTTGGCGGCTATGTCTGGACCTGCTTTTGCGCCGTCGTGCGCCCCGACGACCACCCTTTGCGCCCCGATGGTTACCGGCCATTGGACGCTTTTTGGGAAAGCCGCGGGTACATTAAGGAGCCCAGGTTGCAAAGCCGGTTTTCCTGGCCCGATCTCGGTGAGTCCGTATCGACGGAAAAAACAATGGTGTACTGGTTGCGTTCTATTCATCAAATTTGAGCCATGCAACTGACTTTGGCTACGGCGCAATACCCGATCACGGCATTTGAGCAATTTTCGCAGTGGCAATTGCATATCGGCGAATGGGTCGCCCATGCGGCAGAGCAGGGCGCTGGCCTCTTGCTTTTTCCCGAGTACGGCGCGATGGAGCTCAGCAGTTTGCTTCCCGAAGCCGAACAACACGACCTGCGCTTGCAAGTGGGCGGTCTTGATCGCTTGAAAGACGATTTTATCGGCACTTTTGAGAGCCTTGCACGACAGTGGGGCGTCTGGATCGTAGCGCCGAGCCTGCCGGTCGGGGAAGGCGACAAAGTGCTCAACAGGGCTTATGTTTTTTCAAAAAACGGTTTGGCCGGCTATCAGGACAAATGGTTTATGACACGTTTTGAAAACGAGGAGTGGGGCGTGGCGGCCGGACTGCCGCAATTGAAATTGTTCGAAACGGCCTGGGGGGCATTCGGCATCCAGATTTGTTACGACGTCGAATTTCCCGTCGGCGCCCAATGGCTTTGCGCGGCAGGCGCCAATCTGGTGCTGGCGCCCAGTTGTACCGAAACCATCCGTGGCGCAACGCGCGTGCATGTGGGCGCTCGCGCCAGAGCGCTTGAAAATCAGTGTTATGTAGCGGTTTCGCAGACCGTTGGCGAGGCGCCCTGGTCGCCCGCCGTCGATGTCAATTATGGTTATGCCGCCATATATGCAACACCCGATCTGGGCTTGCCGGAAGAAGGTATCGTTGCCCGCCGCACGCCGCAACAACCCGGATGGCTGATTCAGCACCTTGATTTTAACCACATCAGCACCGTCCGAAAGGACGGACAAGTGTTCAACTTCCAGGATCAGCAGTTGTTGCATACCCTGTACAAAGGCCAGGCGCCTGAAATTGTACGGATCGGTGCCTGATTATTCCGTTTCCCAATCGTAAAGGTCCTTGAACTCATCGATCTCGCGGCGTTCTTTTTTGGTCGGCCGTCCGGCGCCTTTTTCGCGTTTTTCGGTGTTGGCGTTGCTTTGAATAAACCACACCTGGTATTTGTTGCGCTCTTCGGGCGGGGTGAGGTCTTCGTAGCAGGTTACGGCGATAGGAGCGCCGACGCGTTTTTCGATTGCTTGTACCACGCGGAACTGGAAGTTGAAGCCGTCTTTTCGGACAGTGACTTCATCGCCGGGGCCAACCAGTTGCGCGGGTTTTGCCTGAATTTCACCCAGTTTGATCTTTCCCGCCTTGCAGGCATCGGTCGCCAGGGTACGGCTTTTGTAAATCCGCACGCTCCAGAGCCATTTGTCAATTCGTACTTTCATGTTTGGCACACATATTTAGAGGGGTGTTCAGGCTGTTGAAAACGGCAATTATCTCTTCCTTGAATGCCGAAAGGATACCCATACGGGCATAACTTTTTGCGGTGGCCAGCCGTACTTCCCGCCGCGGAGCGGGTTGGGCAAAAACGCGTATTCTGTTGAGGCGCTGTGGATCGAGAAACCGGGTTGCGAGGCAGGGCAAAACGGTGATTCCCCCCTGCGCATCGACGAGGTTGATCAGGGTTTCAAGGCTGCCGGCTTCATACACCAGTTTTTGTTGTTCGTTCGATTTGGGGCGCAGGGCGCAAATTTGTTGGACCTGACCGCGCAGACAATGACCTTCTTCGAGGAGCCAGAGCCGTGTAAGGCTGAGGTCCTCCGGGAGGATGTAGTTTTTTTGAAAAACAGACTCGCGCGGCGATACGTAAGCCACAAACTCTTCTTCAAACAAGGAAATAGAACTCAGGCTCGGATGCTCATCGACGGATGTGGCGAGCAGAGCGAGATCGATGGTGCCGTCGCGCAGGGCCTGGTGCACGCGTTCGGTTTGCAACTCGTGAATACGCAATTGTAGGGTAGGGTAGTGGGTTTGCAGGCGAGGCAGCAACACAGGCAGCAGATAGGGCGCCAGCGTGGGTATAATGCCGATATGAATTTCCCCGGCCACACTCCCACGCAATTCGGCCACGGCATCTTTCAGGCGGCTGACGTCGGCCAGTATTTGCCGGGCGCGTTCGAGCACTACCTCGCCTTCGCGGGTTAGGCTGACGGGTTGGCGGGAGCGGTCGAACAGGCGGAGCCCCAGCTCGTCTTCCAGTTTCTGGATCATCATGCTGAGCGTGGGCTGCGTCACATGGCAGGTTTCCGCGGCTCTTGCGAAGTGCCGTTCCCGATCCACCGCCACGGCGTATTCGAGTTGTTGAAGGGTCATTTTTGATCAATAAATTCGATACAAAGGTAGGGGTTATCGGCCGGGCTTATGGGTATGCGATGGTATAAAAAAAGCCGGATGGCGCGAGGCCACCCGGCTGTGGGCAGTTTTCTGACAGTGTGGACTTGTGTTTATTGTTTGGCAAACGTGATGACGTACTGGTGGTTTTCCAGGTCGGTATATTGCGCAGTCAGGCTGTTCTGATTAATCGTCGTGATCTTCCACTCCTGGGTCGGTGAATTGTCGAAATTCAGGGTGATAGTCTGGGTTTCTTCGTTGGTGCGCCAGTTGCCGGTGTCGGTGGTCGTGGTAGTCTGACCCGTGAAAGGATTGGTCGTGATCACTTTCAGGGAGAAAGTACCGTTGTCGTTGAGCGACAGGTTGGAAGTAAAGAACAGCGAAGCGTCGGCGCCGTCGATGCGAACGCTTTGCGAAGCCCAGGCGCCGGTGGCTTGTTCTTCGAGTGTTTTGACGTCGTCCTTTTTGCAAGCGGTGAAGGCGAGGGCCGCGAACAGCATCAGTGCGGGGATGAAGGCTGACTTTTTCATGTTTAGATTCACAGTGTTTGAGATGATGAAAAATGGGTTAAAAGAAAGATTTCGTTCCGCAGAACATGCAGCATAAATGAGCATCCGGGCGTTTGTATTGCCGGCGCCCATTGGCTTTAAGAAATATTTGACAGGTCCGAGGGGTGACAAAAAGGGCGGTTCAGCGTCCGAAACAGGCATTTGCCAAGACAAGGAAATGACTCCCACAGATGGGTTATTTTTATCAAAAAGCCAATTTTTAAGGAAAATTAGTTGGTAAAAAAAAGTAATTTCGCCCTGCTTAAAGCCAATTGGCTGCCGCTTCATACTCCCTGTTTAATCATTTCCGCGTATGTCTTCGGTGAAAAGTCGATTTAACAAACCTTTCACCATTCTCTCCACTACATGCAGACGAGACTATACACTACCCTCGCTCTCCTTTTTACCCTCCTTACCACTGTTCAGGCCCAGAAATTTCGCGTCGATCTCAACATCAATGCGGGAATGAGCCGCTTGTACCACAACACCAACTTCGAGACGACCAAAATGAACGGCCTCTACAAGTTTGTGGAAATCTCGCACCCGGAGGGGTACACCTGGGAGCAATTTGCCGAAACGTACCAACTGCGCGAAAAATTTGAATTGCCGCATTTCGGCATTTCTGCCCGCTTTCAGTATCGCGACTGGCCGCTGATTCTCGAAGCACAGGCCATGAGTTCGCCCTCCGGCTACGAAAAAATGGCCTACGGGGGTATTATCGGGCTCGGCAAGGATTTGCCCATCGGCGATAATATCGGCCTGTATTTCAGTTTTTTAGGCGGCTACAAATTTGTTTACGACAAAGGGTTCGGCTCCAGCACGCTCACCAACAGCATCGGTCATAAAACCGCGCGTGAATACGCTTCCGAATGGTTCGATCCTGAAAAACCGCTGGGTACGCAAAAAGGCAACCTCTTTACCCTGCGCATGAGTATGGCCAAAAGCCTCGACGCAGCGGAGTCGCTCATGGTCGGCGCCGAGTTCTACGGCGAACTCGACCTGACCGACAAAGTCGCCCGGGCTGGCGCAGCCCGCATGACCAACGCCGGCGCCCACGTCTTCATCCGGTTCAATCTATTCCACAAGAAAGAAGACCCGTTTTACCCGAGTCCGGGAGGACATTGAATTCTTTGATTTACGATATGCGATTGGGGCGATTTACGATTTCCGAATTGATTGGGGATATTCGATTTTAAACCAATCGAAAATCCTCATTCTGAATTCAATTCGGAAATCGTAAATCGCCCCAATCGCATATCGTAAATCAACGTCCAGCCAATTCAGGCATTTCCAGGTTGAGTTTTTCCAACCTTTCTACCAGCGTTTTTGCGATAAAATAATCGCGCCACCAACGGTCGTCGACCGGACAAATGTGCCACGGGATGCTGCTGTGGTTGATGGCATATTCGTAGGCGTCCATGTATTTGTCCCACAACTTACGCTCCTCCCAGTCGCCCGGATTGTGTTTCCAGTATTTGTCGGGTTCCTGCATGCGCTCTTTGAGTTGCTTTTCCTGCTCGTCGTGGGAAATGTGCATGTAGAATTTGAAAACCAGGGTGTTGTTGTCAAATTCCAGGGTTTCTTCAAACGCATTGATGGCGGCCATGCGCCGGCGGACGCGCTCCTCGTCGATCCAGCCGTGAACGCGCTGAATCAGGATGTCTTCGTAATGGCTGCGGTTAAAAATGCCGATCATGCCCTTGGCCGGCACGACTTTGTGCACGCGCCAGAGAAAATCATGCGCGAATTCTTCTTCCGTGGGCTTTTTGAACGCGTGATAGGTCAGCCCTGTGATGCGGCATTTGTCAAAAACCTTGTGCGCCGCGCCGTCTTTCCCGCTGCCGTCCATGCCTTGCAATACAACCAGCAGGCTGTGTTTGCCGTCGGCATAAAGCCGTTGTTGCAGATCGCCCAGGCGGTCGACCAGGTCTTCGGTTTCTTCCTTGATGTGTTTTTCCTTTACACCTTCGGGGGCAGCAGTGGGGATATCGGCCAGTTTGATGAGCGGACGGGACATAGGGTGAGGAGTTGTTTGTACTATATTAGCCCATTTTGGCACGTTTTGCCATCCATGTTTGCAATATAGGATAAAAACCTTGGTTAATGTCGGCTTCCACGAAGTCGATTTTGAATTGCAGGCAGCGGAGTTTCAATTGGTCTTTGAAAGCATTGACCTGTTTGGTATAGAACTCTTTGACCTGATTGGGTTGCAAGCGCACCTGTTCGCCCGATTCCATATCGACGAAGATGTAGGGGCGGTTTTCAAACTCAAAATCCAGTTCGTGTTTTTTGTCGGTTACGTGGAAAAGAATCACCTCGTGTTTGTTGTGGCGTAGGTGTTGCAGTGCGGAGAAGAGGGCTTCTGCCTGTTCGGGGTGCTCCATCACGTCGGTAAAGATGACGACGAGGGAGCGGCGGTGAATCGATTCGGCTACGAGGTGCAGGCTGGCCGCCAGATCGGTAGGGCGATTGAGTTGCGGGTGTTCGATTCGGTCCGACAATTGGGAGAGCAGCAGGCGGTAGTGCATGGTGCTCGATTTGCAATGGGTATTGACTCGTATTTCGTCGTCAAAAAGGGTAAGGCCAAACGAGTCGCGTTGTTTGCGCAGCACGTTCATGAGTACGGCTGCCGATTGCGCGGAGAAGCAGAATTTGTTGGCGTATTTGTACTTGTCGGGATTTTTTTCGTCCCAGGGGTAATACATGGTGGAAGAAGCGTCGACGACCAGTTGGCAGCGAAGGTTTGTTTCTTCTTCAAAACGTTTGCTGAACAACCTGTCGGTGCGGCCGTATACTTTCCAGTCGATGTTGCGGGTGGTTTCGCCGGCGTTGTAGAGCCGGTGTTCGGCAAATTCGACGGAGAAGCCGTGGAACGGACTGCGGTGAAGCCCTACGATAAAACCTTCCACGACCTGCTGGGCCAGCAATTCGAGGTTGCTGCCGAGTGCGCGGATATCCTGGGTTTCCAGTATTTGACTCATGGTGTAAAATGATGCCTGTGGTTCGTACAAGGCGCCCAAAAGTAAGGCGGATGAATGAAACGCCGGCCGCAAGCTTTT
Source organism: Saprospiraceae bacterium (assembly GCA_016787345.1). Taxonomy (GTDB): domain Bacteria; phylum Bacteroidota; class Bacteroidia; order Chitinophagales; family Saprospiraceae; genus M3007. Next base: position 58,639 of record JAEUUU010000047.1, read on the forward strand.
GTTACGGCCGGCGTTCGGCGGATCGACGAATCAATCGAGCCGGAACCTGACGGGGAGCGTGTAGCGTACTTTCACCGGATAGCCGTCGATGATACCCGGTTTCCAGCGTGGTAAAAGCATCAGGATACGGCGTATTTCTTCGCCGCAGCCGTAGCCGATGTCGCGGATAATTCGGGTGTCACCTACTTTGCCCTCTTGGTCGATGACGAAGGAAACCAGTACCAGACCCTCTACGTTGTTTTGCCGGGCGGAGTCGGGATAAGTCAGGTGTTGGCTGATAAATTGCATCAGGCCGTCTTGCCCGCCCGGGAACTCGGGTTCCTGTTCCATATCGAACATTTCAAACACATTTTCCCCCATCACCGGCTCCAAAGGCGCTTCGGAGACCTTTGCGGTTGAATCGGATTGCGATTGTTGAGGGGTTTGGCCGGCCAGTGAATAGCAGGCGGCCAGGAACAGGCAAATTAGCGTTAGTCGCATGATTAAGAATATTTAGGTGAATAAAAGTCAGTCTTTGTAGGGGTCGAACATATCCGGCGCCGCCATGGCTACCCCGATGGGTGTTAACCGGTGCACAATTTCGATCGTCCCTTCGTGGTATTGCAGCACTTCCTGCAATTTTTTGTAGCACTCCGGGGCTTCATCGGCGCCGCCGCCGCGCAGGGCAATTTTTTTGTTCTTCATTCTTTTTTTCCATTCCGTCCAGTCGACCAGGCCCTTGCTCAGGTATTGCACCTTGCCGTTTTTCCAGCGTTTTTTGCCGGCGGCCTGGTTGCGGCTCATCACCCGCCCGGCGCCGTGTACGGTGGAGTAAAGTCCTTCGCGGCTCAGTGGCGAATCCTTGCCCCGGATAATGACCGAAACGTCGGCCATATTGGCGCCGATAAAGCCGTATTGGCCAGGGAACGCCGGCGTGGCGCCTTTGCGCACGACGTAGAATTTTTCGCCGAAATGCGTTTCCTCCCACAGGAAATTGTGGTGGTTGTGCACCTCGAATGTCGATCGGGCGCCCAGAATTTCCAGCACTTTTCCGACCACGACGTCGCGGCCGGCATAGGCGTACTCCCCGGCAAGCCGCATGGCCGCCAGGTAATCCTGCCCCAGTTCACTTTCCGCATCGAAAAGGATGGGCGGGGCATCCATGCCGCCGTCGGGTGCGGGGTCGGTGAAGTTTTTCCCTTTGGAAAGGGCGATAAAACCGGTAGTGGTTTTGTGGCCGAAGCCGCGCGAACCGAAATGCACACCGATCCACAGGTAGCCTTTTTCGTCTTCAAAAAGGTCGACGAAATGGTTGCCCGAGCCCACGGTGCCCAGTTGCTCCATGGCCAGTTTCATCATGTTGCGCTGCGGCTTGAATTCGGCCTTTGCAATATGATCGAATACCGGATGGTCGATTGGTTGCGGGTTGGGGCGGCCGATCCCGAAACCAATCTGTTTAAAAATGGCGTCCATCACCTTTTCCCGGTCGATGTCGGCGGCCATTAAATTCGTTTGCACCGCCTTGTTGCCGCAAGCAATGTCGAAACCGACACCTGAAAGGCTGATTTTGTCTTTATACGCCACCACGCCGCCGATTGGATGGCCATAACCGTAGTGCGCGTCGGCGGTTAGGGCGGCGCGGTCGTCGGGCGAGGCCGGGCAACGTTTAATCTGTTCGATGGCTTTGGCGTCGATCAGTGGTTCGCCGAAAATGGTGAGATGGGTCATGTGCGTCGATAACGGTCTTCACGGGCTGGAAGTTCCTTTATTTCCCGCCGCTTTCCCGGCGGTCGCGATCCCAGTCCATATTGGCCAGGGCTACCACTACGAAGCCGATCATGACCATGAGTATTTTGAACACGAAAGCGAACAGGTGACCGGGTTTTTCCAAAAAACCGAGGAATGCCCAATGGGTGCCGATTACTTGCAGGAAAATAGCGGATAACCCGAGAATAATCAGCGAGAATCCGAGCAACATCCAGCGTCCTTTATTTTTCATCGTAAAATCAAAGTAAGATTATTCATTTTAAAAACGGGTGAACTCTCAGAGCGCCTAACTTTGGCAAGCCAAATTTGTTCAGCCATAACCAAATCCATTTACCGCCTTGTCTGTCACCACCCGAGATTCAGAATTTGTCAAATTAATCGAATGCCCGCGCGATGCCATGCAAGGGTTGCACGAGTTCATTCCAACTGAAACCAAGGCCGACTACATCAATCAATTGTTGCAGGTCGGGTTTGATACGCTCGATTTTGGCTCGTTCGTCAGCCCGAAAGCCATCCCGCAAATGCGGGACACGGCCGAAGTTTTGGCAAAATTAGACCTTTCCGCCACCCCTACCAAACTCCTGGCCATCGTTGCCAACCAACGCGGCGCCGAAGATGCCTGCCAGTACCCCGAAATCAGTTATCTGGGCTATCCATTCAGCATCAGCGAAACGTTCCAGCTGCGCAATACCAACGCGACCATCGCGGAGAGCGTGGAGCGCACCCAGGCGATTCAGGAACTTTGCCAGCGCCATGGCAAAGAATTGGTGCTCTATATCTCAATGGGCTTTGGGAACCCCTACGGCGACCCCTGGAACGTGGAAACCGTGCACAAATGGGTGGATCAACTGGTCCCCATGGGCATCCGTATCTTCTCCTTGTCCGACACGATCGGATGCTCCAATCCCGAAAACATCTCGTATCTGTTTGGCAATTTGATACCCGCTTACCCGGAAGTCGAGTTCGGGGCGCATTTGCATACCCAGCCCCACAACTGGCGTGAAAAGATCGAAGCCGCCTGGAATAGCGGATGCCGCCGCTTCGACGGGGCCATGCGCGGATACGGAGGTTGCCCGATGGCCAAAGACGAGCTGACGGGCAACATGGCAACCGAAAACCTGGTCTTTTTTTTCGATGAAGTACATGCCGAACACGGCCTGAATCGCCAGGCGTTCGGGCGAAGTATGGCAATGGCCCTGGAGGTGTTTGAGTAATGAATTGCCCAAGGCTGCCTCATAAGTCTGACTATCAATAATGTGTCACGCAAAGCCGCCAAGGGCGCCAAGGAGCAAATTCTTTGCGCGCTTTGCGACTTCGCGTGACATAATATTTCTACGATTTTGAGACGGCCCGATCTGTAAAACAGCCCCGGCTCTGTGGCAATTACAGTTTCACAAATTTAAGCGATTGGCTGCCGGCGCCGGCATGCAGTGTCAGCGTGTATACGCCCGCGGGCCAATGAGCAGGCAGTTCGATGGTTTCCTGCTGTGCACCCGCCTGACGCGCGACGCCGGGCAGGAAATTGGCCATCAAACGACCCGTTTCGTCGTAACAATCGATCCGGACGGTCTGCCCGGTAAGGAGTTCGTACTTGAGCTGGATAGCCGAGGAGACTGGGTTGGGGTAAAGTGAAACGACCAGATTGTTGGTCGAAGTCGCGTCGACAACGCCCACGGAAGGAATTTCGACCAGCCGAACCAATACGACGTCGTCGTTCTGGCCGTTGTTTTGCTGCCCGCCGACCAGTAATTGATCATTATCGAGCGGAATGACTTGCAGGGCGACCTTTCCGGCAAGCCGAATGATGCCATTGATCCCGAAATCAGTGTCCAGGCTCCCGTCGGGTAGCAGTCTGGTGATTGCGATTTGAAAATCAGGATCGGCATTGATCGTGACTCCGCTCTTCCCAACTGCCACGATACGTCCGTCGGCCTGAACGGCGAGGTCTACGACGATTGCATTGTCGTCGTTGCCAAAAGTGTGGGCAATGAAACCGTTGGTGCCAAAACTCGGGTCGAGGGCGCCGTTCGGGAGCAATTGCGCAAAAGCAAAACTGTTGCCGCCGCCGGCGACCAGTAATTTGCCGGAAGGCAGGCGAAGGAAGGTATTGGCGTTCTGCTGACTTCCGGGCATGCCCGCGTCGATAACGAGTCCGCCGCTGCCAAAATTCAGGTCCACCGAGCCATTTTCAAGAAATTGAACCAAATAATCGCGGATGGAACCATTTACCCAGCGGGAGCCGAGCGCCAGGAATTTACCGTCGGAAAGTGTGTGAAGTTGTTCCCAAACCAGAAAACCCGCCGGCGCCTGTGCCTGGCCGTTGAGGCCGAAACTCAGGTCGAATGCGCCCTGGGAGGTGTAGCGAACCATTACGCCTTCTTGGACCGGTAGCGGAGAAGCGCCGGCCGCGAGCAATTTTCCGTCGGGTGTAAGCGCCAGGGCATGGTAACTGCTGCCCTCGCCAAAGCTGCTGGTCGCAATGCCGTTTGCACCGAAAGTGGCATCCGGTTGTCCGTTTTCTTCCAGCCGGATCAAACCGGCAACACCGTTGAACATGCCGGCGCCCGCAATTTTGCCATCTGATGCGCGCACAATGTCGAGCAAGGTGCCCTGGGCGGGCGGATTCAGGAAAGACTCCGCCTGGCCGAAGCTCGCGTCGGGAGCGCCGTTGGGTTGCAATCGCAGGATTCCGGGATAAAATTCAAAGCCAGACCCTGCCGCTTTGTATGCGCTGCCAGCACACAGGATTTTTTCGTCGGGCAACAGCAACATTTTGTAAAGCAGGTCAAACGAAGCATCTACATCGGTCAGCACAACCCCGTTTTGTCCGAAATCGGTGTCGAGGTGGCCATCGGCGGAATAGTGCAACAGGGCGAAGTCGGCATTGATTGTTCGTTCGGAAGTGCCGGCCAGCAGGATGTCGCCAGCGGCATCGACTGCCATGCGGTAGGCGTTGTCGTTGGTGGGGCTTACGGAGCTGATAACTTGTCCGGCATTGCCAAAAGAAATGTCGGGCGAGCCGTCGGGCAGCAGGCGGAGCAGGAAAAAGTCGCGGAAATCAGTGTTTTCCAACATGCCGGAAAGCAGAATGCCGCCATCGGGATGAGCCAGTACGTCGGTGCAGAAGTTGCCGGCGGGGCCCGGTTCGATTGTAAGGATGCCGTTGTTGCCGAAACTGTCGTCGGCAAGTCCGTTGGGCAAAAGCCGTACGACACCCACGCGGGGGAAAAAATCGAGTGTCGTCACGCCGGCTGCCACAATTTTACCGTCGCTTTGCAGGGCGATGCCGCGGGCGAGGTCGTCGTTGCCCAGGTCGAACCGCGCCACGCCGTTGTCGGCAAAATCAGTGTCGAGCTGGCCGTCGGAGCGGTAGCGGGCCACGATAAAGTCGGAGGAAAAGTCGTCATTGTAGACTTGTCCGGCGACGACAATTTTACCGTCGGGCTGCAATTTGGCGTCGAAAATCAGGTCGGAAACCGCGCTGAATGATTGCACCACCCGCCCGTCGACGCCAAAGTCGGGGTCGGGTTGCCCGTTGGGCAGCAATCGGAGCAGGGCGAAATCGGACTCGAAGCCGTCGGGGCTGGTGTAACCTGCCAGTACGATTTTACCGTCGGGCTGGAGCATGACGGCATAGGCGTAATCCATCCCGAAATTGAAATCGTAGCTGGCTTTGCCGGTTCCGGCAAAGGTGACGTCGGGCTGTCCTTCCGGGGTGAGGCGGGTCACGGCAAAATCCTCAAAACCGGCATCACCGGCAAATCCGGCTACCACGGCGCGGCCATCGGGCAGTAGTGCGGCGGCGTAGGCGATTTCCTGGCCGGCGCCAAAATTGACCGTCCGCTTGCCGTCGATATCAAAATCGTGATCGAGCCGACCGTCGGGCAGGTATTGCACGACGGAAAACTGGTTGGCAGAGTCGGCTACCGAGCGACCCGCGACGAGAATACGGCCGTCGGGGCGGTAGAGCACGGCAAAGCCCTGGTCGTCGGAGGGCAGGAAATGGAGAAACTGTCGGCCTTTGTAGCCAAAAGTGGAGTCGAGAAATTCAGATTGGGAAAAAAGGAGGGAAAAAGGAGAGAAGGCCACGATCAACATGGCGAACAGGCGGGATCGCATAATCGGATGATTTTGGATGAACGTTCAAAGGATTAATTCGGCGTGCAAAGTACGGAATCTGAAACGCCTGACTACTTTTGCCCGATTTTTTACTTGCCGTGTTCCAGTTCGACTTTAACAAGATCATCGAGGAGATTTTACGGGACCCGCTTTTTATCAACAAAGTGGGTCAATTTGAGACAAAGAACCCCCTGTTGTTCAGCAGCGGGCTTTTTTTGTTTTTGTTTCTGGGGTTCTTCGGCATTTATCTTTTGCTGCGTCGAAAGGATGGTTTGCGGCTGACATGGGTGACCTTTTTCTCCCTTTATTTTTATTATAAATGCGCCGGTATCTTCTGGCTGCTGCACGTGGTGATTGTCGTAGTCGACTTTACCCTGGCGCTGATTATGGAGCAAACCCGCGACCGGGCGAGCCGGCTGGCTTTGCTGGTCGTGAGCCTGGCGGTCAATCTGGGCATGCTGGTTTACTTTAAATTCAACGTGTATTCGGAGTTGTGGTGCGAGCTGACCGGTTCTGCTTTTGATCTCAAAAAAGTGTTTTTGCCGGCAGGGATTTCCTTCTTCACTTTCCAGTCGCTGAGTTACACCATTGACGTGTACCGCGGGCACCTGAAAGCCGAGCGCAACATGCTCGACTACGCGTTTTTCGTCACATTTTTTCCACAAATGCTGGCTGGCCCGATCATACGCGCCGCCGATTTTTTGCCGCAAATACGCCGCCCCCTGTTTGTCTCGCGCGAGGATTTTGGCCGGGCCATATTTCTGATTACGACCGGTTTGTTTAAAAAAGCGGTGATATCCGACTATATCAGCATCAATTTTGTCGACCGGGTGTTTTCCACGCCAACGCAGTATACCGGGCTGGAGAACCTGTTTGGCGTATATGGCTATGCCTTGCAGATTTACTGTGATTTCAGCGGTTATTCGGATATGGCGATCGGGCTGGCGCTGCTGCTGGGTTTTCATTTTCCGATCAACTTCGATTCGCCGTACCAGTCGTTGAGTGTCACCGAGTTTTGGCGGCGCTGGCATATCTCGCTGTCCACGTGGCTGCGCGACTATCTTTATATCCCGCTGGGTGGCAACCAGAAAGGCAAACTCCGAACATACGTCAATCTGATGCTGACCATGTTGCTCGGCGGTTTGTGGCACGGAGCGGCCTTGCGGTTTATCATTTGGGGTGGCTTGCACGGTCTGGCGCTGGCGGTCGAGCGCGCCTGGAAAGGTTGGTTTCCCGGGACGCCCGGGCTGGCCCGCCGTATTTTAGGCGGCTTGCTCACGTTCCATTTTGTGTGTTTCTGCTGGATATTTTTCCGGGCGCCGGGTTTGCCGAAGGTGTGGGAGATGCTGACTCAGATTGCGACCGATTTCCATCCCGAAGTATTTCCGGAGTTTCTAACCGGCTATGCGCCTATTCTGTTTTGGATGGGCGTTGGGTATTTGCTGCATTTGTTGCCCAAATCCGCCGAACAGCAAGCGCAATCGTGGGTGGTGCGCCTGCCCCTGTTTTTCAAAGCCAGTCTGATTCTGCTGGTCGCCATGCTGGTGATGCAGGTGAAATCGTCGGAAATACAGCCGTTTATTTATTTCCAGTTTTAAGTCGCCGTTGCTGCTCACAAGTTTGTCACTCGATGCCCAATCGCCGGGCCGCCAGCGTACTGCCCAAAGTACCGAACAGAATGATTGTAACGGAACTCACAGGCATCAGGATCGCTGCTATGACGGGTGAAAGCGTACCGCTGATGGCAAAGCTAAGTCCGACGAAGTTGTAGGCCGAGGCGATGAAGAAGGAATAATTCACTACCCGTACGCCTGCTTTGGCCAGCGAAAGGAACTGCGGCAGCCGGGAAAATTCGTCGGCATGAAGAATGGCATCGCAGGCAGGCGTAAAGTTGTTGGTGTTTTCGGTGACCACGATGCCTACGTCGCTTTGGCGCAGGGCGCCTGCATCGTTGAGGCCGTCGCCGAGCATGAGCACCGTTTGGCCTTCTTCGCGGAGCTTTTTGACAAAATTGAGTTTGTCCTGCGGGCTTTGATTGAACTGCATACTGCCATCGGCGGGGAAATAGGTGGCCATGGTATCGGCGGCGCGATCGTTGTCGCCGGAAAGCAGGAAGGTTTTGTTGCCTTTGAGGTGGAAAAAATCTATAAGCCCCTGAAGCCCTTCGCGCAACTGGTTGCCGGAGAAGAAATAGCCGCGCAGTGTACCATCGATTTCGAGGAAAACCCCTTCGCCTTTCAAATGGGTATCTACGCCGATATACTGACGGGAACCCAGACGCACCAGCATTTCCCCTACCTGGCCCCTGATTCCGCCACCGGTTAGCTCTTCAAAAGCGGTCACTTCATGTACAGGCACGTCCGGCCAACTTTGAACGATTTGGCGGCTTTTGGGGTGCGCCGACTGTGCAGCCAGCGATTTTACCAATATTTTTTCATGGACACTCAGGGGGGTACCTTTTGGCAAATGGGTAAAAACAACCTGCCCCTGATTCACTCTCGTCAGGGTGCCCGTTTTGTCCAGCACCACGGCATCTGCGGCAGGAAAGGCTTCCAGCACCTGAGTGTTTTTTACATAAAAACGGTTGCGCCCTAAAATGCGCAGCACATTGGCCAGCGTAAAAGGAATGGACAAAGCCACGGCGCACGGACAGGCGACGATAAGGATGGCCGTTGCAGCATTGATAGCCGTATGCATATCGTGGCGATAGCCCCACCAGTAAAGGATGGCAACGGCCGACAAGCCAAGGATCAGGCGGGTAAAATAACGACCCGCACGGTCGGCCAGTTTGCTGGCATGGCCATTATGCGGCGTTTTGAATGTTTCGTCGTTCCACAATTGCGTGAGATAACTCTGGCTGACTTTCCGGGTGAGGCTGATCTCGATGGCGCCGCCGCGTTGTTTGCCGCCTGCAAATACACGCTCACCGGAAGCCACCGGCACGGGTTCGGCTTCGCCTGTTACAAATGCATAATCGATGCGGGCTTCGCCTTTGAGCAATATGCCGTCGGCCGGAATCAGTTCTTCGTTGCGAATAAGCAGGATGTCGCCCGGTTCGAGTTTTTGTACCGGCACGGTGGTTTCCTCCCCGCCGCTTTTACGGATGGTGGCGGCCACCGGAAAATAAGAGCGGTAATCGCGTTCAAAGGAAAGGTGGTAAAATGTTTTTTGCTGAAACCATTTGCCCACCAGCAGAAAAAACAGCAGGCCGGCAAAACTGTCCATAAAACCGGCGCCCGTACCGGTGAGTATTTCCCAGGCCGAGCGGCCGTACAAAACGGCCATACCGAGGGCCAGCGGAACGTCGAGGTTGAGATGGCGCTGCCGGATGCCCTGCCAGGCGGATGTAAAATAATCGCGGGCGCTGTATAGCAGCACCGGCAAACCGATAATCAGGTTCAGATAGCCAAAAATGCCAAAAAACCAGGCCTCCCGCTCCTTGTCGAGCCCCAGGTATTCGGGGAAACTGAGCAACATAATATTGCCGAAAGCAAAACCGGCCAGACCGATTTTGTAGTACAGGGCTTTGTCGACCACCTGCGGCGTTGCGCCATCCACGTCGCCCAGATTAATCTCCGGCGGGTAGCCCAGGCTGTCGAGCAGCGCAGCAAGACGTCGCAAGGAGGTCTGGTTGGGGGCAAAGTGAATGACGACCTGTTTTTTCAAAAAATTGACGGTCGAGCGTTGCACCCCCGCATCCAGGCGGTAAAGGTGTTCGAGCAACCAGATGCAGGACGCGCAGTGCATCCCGGGCAGATAAAATTCTACACGGGCAGTGTGCTCGTCGGCATACCGCAAAAGTTTGTCGGCTACCTCTTTGTCGTCGAGCCAGGCATACGCCCTCGAATCGCGACGGTGCTTGAGGGTATTCCCGGCGCGGTCGTCGATGGTGTAATATTGGCACAGGTCATTGGAGTTCAGTATTTGATACACCATCTGACAGCCCTCGCAGCAGAAGACTTTGTCGTCGAACTGAAGACGGTCGTCGGGGCAGACATCGTGGCAGTGGTAACATTCCAGGACGTTCTGCGGCACTTTGGCGGTGGGAGTAGGCGACGAGGCAAGGGTAGCCATGACAGAGGAGAATTTGTTTTTTCTAAAAGCGGCCTGCCGGGAACACGTTCCCGACAGGCCGCTGCACACAATAGAAACGGGTATTACTTGGTCGGAGCAGGTTCTGCCGTTTTGACGGTGTCGGTAACCGTCGTGTCCTGCGGAGCGGCTGCGCCTTCCTCTTTCCAGATATCGCCCTGGGGCGCTTTCGGATTGGGCGGGTTGGTGCCGTGCAGGGTGAGGATGTAAGACGCCACTTTTTGCATATCGGACGGCTTCAATTGCGACGACCAGGCGATCATGCCTTTTTCAGGCACCCCGTATTTGATCGTTTTGAAGACGTTTTTGATACCGCCGCCGTGTATCCAGTAGTCGTCGGTCAGGTTGGGACCCACGGAACCTTCTCCTCCCTGGCCGTGGCAAGCGGCGCAGCTGTTTTTGAAGATGAGTTCGCCTTCACCCAACATACCGGCGTCGGTAAGTGCCGTGACATTCGATTCGTCGACCGCGTTGGCCTGACCTGCCAGCGCAACGGCCATTTCTTTTTTGGCGCGTTCCACTTTGTTCTTGTATTCTTCTTCCGAAGAAGGGCCGCCACCTCCCCAGTGGTAGTAGAACATGTAGCCTACTGCCCAGATGATGGTGATATAGAACATATTGAGCCACCACGGCGGCATGCTGTTATCCAGTTCGTGGATACCGTCGTAGTCGTGGTGGAGCATGATGTCTTTCTCGCGCTCTACGGGGACGACGTCCTCCCAGTACTTTTTGCGCATCGTCGTCCAGAAACTATCACCACCAAGCACATTGGCGGCATCTTCCGGCAGTGCGACGCCGGCTTTCGCGGCTTCCATCTGAACGATACGTTTGTAAAGGAACTGGTTGACTTTGATCACGTAAAACATGGCGGCGATAAAGACAAGCGCGCCGCCCACGATCAAGGCCCAGGTCATGTATTGCGGTAGTAAGTCTGCCTGATCTGCGGCAGCGGCCGGTGTCGCGGCGGTGGCTTGTGCTAGCAAAGCGCCGCCCGGGACAATCAGCATAAAAAGGAAGAGCAAATATTTCATGATTTTTCCTTTTGCCGGCTGCGGCCGAAGCCGCAGCCGGTTAAGTATTCATAATGGTTAGTTACAGCCCATGCAGTTTGTTAGCTGCGCAGGCCTGATTCGGATGAAGGCGCGTCTTCCAGCGGGAGCCGGGCAGTCGCTTCCAGTTCAGCATTGTTGCTGAAAAACACCCGGAAAAGCGCTACACAAAACGTGCTGAAAAAGATCAACAGGGAGATTACCCCAAACCATTGCACGCCATCAACCGATTCTAAAAGATATTTATACATACTTTTTTCTTTTTACCGCGTCAGCGGAGTCATAAAGTCTGTTTATTTCTCGGCCTGGTTTTGCACCTTGATATCGGTGCCGAGACGCTGGAGATAGGCGATGAGCGCCACGATCTCCTTGTCTTCGATGCCTTGGTCTTTGATACCCTGATCGGCCAGGTTTTTGGCGATTTTCTGCGCCTGTGCCTGCAGTTCTGCCGGTGCGTCTTTTTCATATCCTTTGGGATACGGAACGCCCAGTGTGCGCAGTGCGCCGATTTTACCGGCCAGATCGTCCGTCTTCATCTTGTTGTCGAGCAGCCACGGATAAGGCGGCATGATAGAGCCCGGCGACATGGTACGCGGATCGAGCATGTGGTTGTAGTGCCAGCTGTCGGGATAACGGCCGCCTTCGCGGTGGAGATCCGGTCCCGTACGCTTGCTGCCCCAGAGGAAGGGATAATCGTACACATATTCACCCGACTTGGAGTATTCGCCGTAGCGCTCGGTTTCGTCGCGGAACGGACGCACCAACTGCGAGTGGCAACTGACACAGCCTTCGCGGATGTAGAGGTCACGGCCAACGAGTTCGAGCGGCGTGTAGGGTTTCACCGTGGAAATTTTCGGCACCTGGCTGTCGATGAACACCATCGGAAGGATTTGAATCAGACCGCCGATGCTGATGAGGATAGTGGCCCAGAACAACATGGCGAACGGACGGCGTTCGATCAGTTTGTGCCAGTATTCGCCGGCGACACGGCCGTGCGGCGCCGGGCGCGGCGTAGCTTCGGCGTCTTCCTGTGCCAGGAAGGAACCCTGACCGGCGGTTTTAACCAGGTTGTATACCCCGATGATCGTACCGACAAAGAACAGCAGGCCACCCAGCGAACGCATGATGTAAAGCGGACGGAGTTGCAGCACCGTATCGAGGAAGTTGCCCCATTTCAGCGTGCCTTCCGGCGTAAATTCTTTCCACATCATGGCCTGGGTCCAGCCCGACCAGTACATCGGTACGGCGTAGAAAATGATACCCAGGGTACCTACCCAGAAGTGAATATTGGCCAGGTTGGTGCTGTACAGGTTGGTGCGATAGAGTCGCGGCCAGAGCCAGTACAATACGCCGAAGGTCAGGAAGCCGTTCCAGCCCAGGGCGCCTACGTGTACGTGGGCGATTGTCCAGTCGGTAAAGTGGCTGATGGCATTCACCGATTTGATGGAAAGCATCGGGCCTTCGAATGTAGCCATACCGTAGGCGGTAACGGCGACGACCATAAATTTGAGTACCGGATCCTGACGAACGCGGTCCCAGGCGCCACGAAGGGTGAGCAGGCCGTTGAGCATACCACCCCACGACGGGGCGATCAGCATAATAGAGAACACCGTACCCAGCGACTGCACCCAGTCGGGCAGCGAAGAATACAGCAAGTGGTGCGGACCGGCCCAGATGTAGATAAAGATCAGGGCCCAGAAGTGCACGATGGAAAGTTTGTAGGAGAATACAGGGCGGTTAGCCGCTTTGGGCAGGAAGTAGTACATCATGCCCAGATATGGCGTCGTGAGGAAGAATGCCACGGCATTGTGCCCATACCACCATTGCACGAGCGCATCCTGTACGCCGGAGAACACCGAGTAGCTTTTGAACAGGCTGACCGGCAATTCGAAACTGCGCACAATGTGCAGCACAGCCACCGTCACCCATGTAGCGATGTAAAACCAGATCGCTACATAAAGGTGTTGTTCGCGGCGCTTGACGATGGTTCCGAACATATTGAGACCAAAGACTACCCAGGTAACGGTAATCAGCAAGTCGATCGGCCATTCCAGTTCCGCGTACTCGAGGCTGGTGGTAATACCCGCGGGGAGCGTAAGGGCTGCGCATAAAATAACAATTTGCCATAGCCAAAAATGCAGCCATGACAAAGTATCATTAAACATGCGAGCTTTAAGCAGGCGTTGCAGCGAGTAGTAAACGCCCATGAAAATACCGTTACCGACAAAAGCGAAGATAACAGCGTTGGTGTGAAGCGGCCGCAAACGGCCGAAGGTGGTGATCGGTAGCCCAAGGTTTAGTTCGGGCCAAATCAGCTGCAAGGTTAGAATAAACCCGACCAGCATCCCGACCAAGCCCCAGGTAAAAGAGGCTACCCCAAAAGCGCGTACGATCTTGTTGTCGTACTGAAATTGTTGAACGTTGCTCATGTGAGTTATGATAAGTTGGTCTTAGTCTGAACATCGTCGGGATTTTTCTCGCCCGACTGATCTTCCTTGGAAGCGTTTTTGATCTCGTCGTCGAACAACATCCGGACTGCCGGCGTGTAGGAGTCGTCGAATTGTCCCGTTCGAGTGGCCCACAAATAAGCCATCAAAAAACCGGAGGCAACGATCAGACTGACGAGTATCAAAAAGAATATGATTGCCATAGGAAATTGAATTTCACTGAATTGGCGGCAAGGTCCGAACGACGGCCTGACGCCCGCATGACAATTGTCACGCGTGGTATTGATGTTAATCAACCGGCGCCTTGATCTTCCATATCATTGCCCTGGTGCATCACCAGCACGGGGGTATCGGTATGGAGCAGCATTTTTTTGGTAGCGCTCGGGTGCATCAGGCTTTGCCAGATACCGCGATGATGGGTCACGAAAACAAAGAGGTCGTTTTTGTGGCGAAATGCGTATTCGTGCAGGTTGTCGACCAGATTGTCGCCCGTTATTTTTTCAAAAATAAACGGCTTGCCGGCTTCGCTGAATTTGTAGTGGATTTCAAACAACATACGTTCCACCGCCAAATCTTTTTCAGCCGGGGGGCCTACGTGTACAAAATGCATTTGCGCGTCGTATTGCTGGGCAAATGCAGCCACCTGCTGAATCTTGTCCGGATCGTTGCTTTCGAAATTGCTGGCATACAGAATGTTCCTGAATCCGTTCCAAACGGCGGCATGCGGCACGATCAGCACCGGGCAATGCGCATTTTGCGACACCCAGGCGCTCACGGTGCCAAACAGCCGGGCGGCCAGGTTTCCCTTGCCCGTGGCGCCCATGACCAGAAGGTCGAACTTGGTCGACAAACTTTCCAGTACCTCCTCGGGCGCGCCGAAGATGACTTTGGTTCGTACGCGCGGCATACCGCTGTTCTGTCCGGGGCCGGGGTCGATTTTAGGTTGACCGGGTAAATTCCATTTTTTAGGCGTTTCGCGGGCAAAGGCATCCAGTTCTTCCCGGAGTGTGTTGAGATAATTGCTCAAAAAACCCGATGAAGATGCCCTGGCGCCGTCGAACAAATCGCTCATGGCGTGTACCAGTTCGATTGAGGAGCCGAATCGCTCAGCCAGTTGCCATGCGAAATGGTAGGCGTTTTCGGAGGAGGGACTAAAATCGACCGGCACGAGGATGCGACGGAGACGGTAGAGTTTGGCGCGGTACAGCGACCGACGGCGCAGCATACGGGTCAAATCAGCCACACTTGGCACTTCTCCTTCGGAGATAATCTGCCCGTCGACTACCAACGCCGGCGTTTGACTCACACCGGATGCCGTAATTTGATTCACCTCGGTGACTTCCTCCACTTTGCCAATCAGCGGGCAAAGCCGCAACGCGGCTGCTACGTTGTCGCGTAAAGCCCTTGTTTTGGCATCGCCTATACCGAAGATTTGAATGGTCGTCATAGTTTGGGCGCGTTGTGATCCTGGAACAGGTTGCAGCGGCGACACCTCTGTCTCTTTCAACTTGGAATACGCATCGCTTTTTTGAAGGAAATTCATATAGTATGGGGTTAAAATGCCCCGAAGGTTGTTGTTTACTTTTGGTCTTCGTACACGTCTTCCGGGTGTTCCGGCTTTTCATTCAACATGGCTTTCATAATATCGAAAGGCGTTACAATGCCGACAAGTTCTCCGTTGTCGACTACTGGAAGCGCGTGGAACCGGTTCAGGCTGAATACCTCAAGGGCAACGTTTACCCGGTCGTCGCTTTCCAGTTTTGCCAGTCGGGTCGTCATTATCCCTTCTACATAAGCGTTGGCAAGCCGCGATTCAAACCCCTCGTCGGCCTTGTTCATACCCGCCAGATAGCAATCGAAATCGGAGCGGCTCAATAAACCAACAATCTGGCGATCGCGCACCACAGGTATGTGGTGTATACGGTGCTCATTGAATAAATCTCTGGCAACCAACAAATTATCGTCCGGATGAAGCGTCCACAACTGACGTGTCATGATTGTGGCGATCGTAGAAAATGCGTTCATAAAAAGGTTTGATTGTTTTGATAGCAAAAGTGCCGCGAGCCCTTTCCCTCTCGAATGATGAACGTCATACAGGGGCATGATTACCGTCACAACCCTCGCTCCGTCTGCGTTTTATACTTTTGCCGCATGGAACAGAACCTGCCCGACGAACTATACCTGCGCTATCGTACTGTCATTGAAACCGCCGTCGATGGTATTATTACCATCGACAGCAGCGGGGTTATTGAAAGTGTTAACCCGGCCGCATGCCGGCTTTTCGGCTACACCCGCGAAGAACTGGAGGGCCGGACGGTCAACATGCTGATGCCTTCGCCCCACCGCGATGCCCACGATTCCTACATCCAACGGTACCTCGATACCGGGGAAAAAAGGATTATCGGCATCGGAAGGGAGGTCAAGGGAATGCGCAAAGACGGCACCCTTTTCCCCTTTTGGCTCAGCGTCGCCCAAATCCAGCTCGATGGCAGTTTCGGGTTTACCGGTTTCATTCACGACATTTCCGACCTCAAACAAGCGGAAGAAGAGATTCGGCAACTGAACGTCGATCTGGAGAAAAAAGTCAATGAACGCACCGAGCAACTGGCCGAAGTGGTCAATCAATTGCTCAGCTCCAACAAACTGCTCGAACGGGAAATCCGCGAACGCCGGGCAGCGGAAGAAGCCCTGAACAAAAACCGCGACGAACTGCTGCGCGCCCTCGATCGCGAACGCGAACTCAGCGAATTGAAAAGCCGTTTTGTCGCCCTCGCCTCCCACGAATTCCGTACGCCGCTCAGCACCATTCTGTCGTCGGCTTCTTTGGTAAAACGTTACGCCGAATTGGGGAACACCGAAAAACAAGACTTCCACCTCGAAAAAATCCGGATGGGCGTCAACCACCTCACCGGTATCCTCAACGACTTCCTGAACCTGACCAAACTGGAAGAAGGCCTGGTGGAAGCCAACCCCGAACCGTTCAACTTTACCGATTTTGCCGCGGAAATCATCGATGAAATAAGCGGACTGGCCAAACCCGGTCAACGCATCCTTTGGTCGGACCGAACCGAAGGGCAGGAGGTCAGGCTCGATCGCCGCATCCTGAAAAACGTCATGTACAATTTGATCTCCAATGCCCTGAAATACAGCGACCGCGACGTTCAGTGCCGTTCCGGATTCTCCTCCGGCTGGCTTGAAGTGGAAGTGCGCGACCACGGCATCGGAATCCCGGAAACCGACCAGAAATACCTGTTCGACCGCTTTTTCAGGGCCAAAAATGCCTTGAACATTCAGGGCACCGGATTGGGGCTGAACATCGTCCGGCGCTACCTCGACCTCCTGGGCGGCGATATTAACTTTACCAGCCGCGAGGGAGAAGGCACTACCTTTACCCTTCGACTGCCGATCGCAAAAGCGTGAATTTTGCAGCGCCGGCATTCGAGAACCCTCGGAATTGGAATACCTTGGGCACCGAAAAACCTGTATTTATTGTCCAGCAGACCGTTTTGCCCGTCGTATGAAAAAGATCCTGATCGTTGAAGACAATCACGATGTCCGTGAAAACCTGGCCGAAATACTGGAACTCAGTGGGTATCAGCCGATAACTGCCGAAAACGGCAAAATCGGGGTGGAAAAGGCTATGCAAGACCCGCCCGATTTGATCCTTTGCGATGTGATGATGCCCGAACTCGACGGTTTCGGCGTGCTGCATATCATCAGCCGAAACCAGCGAACCGCCGACGTCCCCTTTATTTTTCTCACGGCAAAAGCCGAACGCGACGACTTCCGGCGCGGCATGTCGCTGGGCGCCGACGACTACATCACCAAGCCCTTCGACGAGACCGTCCTGCTCCAGACCATCGAAACCCGCCTCAAAAAAAGCGAGCGCCTAAAAGCCGCCTCGGCGCCCAACGGCGGCAGCGGCTCACTCGAACGTTTTATCAACGAGGCCAAAGCCATGGAAGCAATCCGCCACCTTTCCGACAACCGGGAAGTGCGGATTTATCGGAAAAAAGACCCCATTTTCCGCGAAGGCGACACGCCGCGTTGGCTTTTTTACCTGGAAAAAGGACAAGCCAAAATTTTTAAAACCGCCGAAGACGGCCGCGAATTCATCCCCCGACTGGCGAAAGCCGGCGACTTTCTGGGGTATCTCGCCCTGCTCAACGACGCCAACTACACCGAAAGCGCCACCGCGCTCGAACCTTGCGAAATAAAACTGATTCCCAAACAGGAGTTTTACAGTCTCGTTTACGGCCACCGCGACGTGACCGCCCGCTTCCTGAAATTGCTGGCGCACCACGTGGCCGACCAGGAGCAACAGTTGCTCGATCTGGCCTACAACTCCGTCCGCCGGCGGGTTGCCAGCGCGCTGGTGTACCTCTACGACCAGGGCAACAAAGAAATCAACCTCCTGCGCGAAGACCTGGCGGCCCTGGCCGGTACCGCCAAGGAAACACTGATCCGAACCCTCACCGATTTTCGCGAATCCGGATTGATCGACATTCACGAAGGCATCATCAGCATCCGGAAAATTGAACATTTACGGACAATGCCCAACTGATTATGACTAAAACCTCCTTGCCGGCTCTGACCCGAATACCCGTCGTAAGGTTGCGCCTGATTGCCAGTCTGGCGTTCAGTGTCCTGATGATCAGCCAATGCCAGTCGCAGTTCAGGCCGCCACAGATCGAAATTACACCCAAGGACACGGTGGGTTACGGTTTCCTGCAATTCGACAACAACGAGATTGAGAACCGCCATCATCTCGATCCCGTTTTCCACAAACTCTATGTTCAGCGCACCCGGGGCGGGCAAAAGGTCAACATCGTCCATATCGGCGATTCGCATATTCTGGGCAACTACCTGACCCAGGAATTGCGTTCACGCCTGCAATTCCATTTCGGCGACGCCGGTCGGGGCATGATTTTTCCGTACAAACTGGCAGGTTCCAACGGCCCCCGCGATTTTCTCGTCGAAAGCAATTGTCGTAGCTGGCGTTCTTCCAATTGCCAGCGCAATCTGGATGAAGAAACGCCTTACGGCATCTCCGGCTTCGTGCTGGAAACCGCCAACAGCGCCTGCGACCTTACGTTCAGACTTCGCGATACGGCCACTGCCGAGACCCGACTTTTTACCAAAGTCACCCTTTTTTACAAAAAAACACCCGAAACGCCGCAAATCGAAATCAGCGACGACCTCACCAACCAAAAAGCGCAGCTCTTTCTGGAAGACGAATACACCAGTTCTTTTTATTTCGACCGGCCGGTGGGCCAGTTTACCCTGAAACAAATCCGCACCGACGCGCGCCAGAACAACCTGGCACTTGACGGCATCGAACTGGAAAACGAACTTTCCGGCGTGCTGTACCATTCCATCGGCGTCAACGGCGGCAAATACCTCGACTTCGCCCGTGCCAAATACTTTGCTTCCGAGGTGGGCGTCCTGAAGCCCGACCTGATTATCCTCTCTTTTGGCACCAATGAGGCGCAGGGGCGGATGGAGTCCCGCACTTTTTACCGTCAGATCGACGAACTGGTCGGGCAATTGCGGGAGCAGGCGCCCGATGCCTGTTTCCTGTTCACAACGCCGGCCGATTCCTACTTGCGGGGCAAAGGTTTCAACCCGTACATGCCCGATGTAAGCGCTACGATTGTCCGTTATGCCAGGGATAAAGGCTACGCCTGCTGGGACCTGTTCAGTCTCAGCGGCGGCGAAAACTCCGCCCAGCGCTGGAAAACCAGCGGACTGATGAGCAGCGATTCGGTGCATTACACCAAATTCGGTTACGCCGCCCAGGGCAAACTTTTTTACCAGAGTTTAATTAAAGGTTACAACGAATTCGTGTTGACCAAACCTTGACGATATACGTTTGAAAATGAAAAAGTTAAGCGCACTTCTTTTACTAACTGCTCTGGCGATACAAAGCCGCGCGCAGATCAACGACCCGAAAGCCACCGAAGTCTGGACGCCCGAACCGCGCGTCGTCGCACCGGGTAAACCCGTCAGCATGGCCCCGCCCGAGGATGCGATCGTGCTTTTCGACGGCAGCTGGCTTTCGGAGTGGTACAGCGGCAAAGACTCCTCGGCGGCTGCCTGGACGATCAATTCCGACGGCAGCATGACCGTTAAGCCGGGCGCCGGCGATATTATTACCCAGCGGTCGTTTGGCGACTGCCAGCTTCATCTCGAGTTCCGCACACCGGTCGTTGTAAAAGGTGAAGGCCAGGGCCGGGGCAACAGCGGCGTTTTTTTACAAAACCGCTACGAAGTGCAAGTGCTCGATTCCTACCAAAACCGTACTTATTCCAACGGGCAATGCGGCGCCGTGTACAAGCAGCACATTCCGCTCGTCAATGCCTGCCGCCCACCCGGCGAATGGCAGAGTTACGACATCCTGTTTACCGCCCCCCGCTTCAACACCGACGGCATGCTGGTTGCTCCCGGGCGGCTCACGGTGTTTCAGAACGGCGTCCTGATTCAGAGCAACGTCGAAATAAAAGGCACCACGGAATACATCGGATTGCCCAAAAACGAAGCACACGGAAAAGCCCCGATTCGGCTGCAGGACCACGGCGATCTGGTGAGCTATCGCAACATTTGGATTCGGGAACTCTGACAAAAAAGGGTAGATTTGCATTGTAATGAGCCCTTGTCACCTGGATCACCATGCTTCTTCTCGATAATTTTCCTTTTTACAAACAGCACGATGCCTCCGACTGCGGCGCCAGCTGTCTGCGGATGGTAGCCCGGCATTACGGGCGGCATTATTCGCTGGAATACCTGCGCGAATTGACCTATCTCGACCGCCAGGGCGTCACCATGATCGGTCTGTCGGATGCTGCCGAACGGATCGGGTTGCGCACCCTGGGCGCCAAAGTGGGCTTCGGCCGCCTCAAAAAAGACCTGCCCCTGCCCCTGATCGCGCACTGGGAACAAAACCACTTCGTGGTGGTATACCGCATTGCCAACGGCAAGGTATGGGTTGCCGACCCCAAAGTTGGCAAATTGCGGCTCACCGAGCAGGAGTTTCTCAACGGCTGGATCAGCGATGTTACCAATTATGAAGCGCAGGGCATCGTCCTGCTGCTCGAAACGACCCCCGATTTTTTCGACCGAGAAGGCGAGAAACGAAGCCGCACGGGGTTTGCATTTCTGTGGGCCTACCTGCACCGCTACAAAAAACTAATCTGGCAGCTTGGTATCGGCTTGTTGCTCGGCAGTTTTATCCAGTTGGTCTTTCCTTTTTTGATGCAAGCTTTGGTCGACAAGGGCGTACAGCTCAGTGACCCCAACTTCGTGTACCTCATCCTGGGCGCCCAGGGCATGTTGTTTGTCAGCCAGGTAGCCGTCGAATTTATACGCGGCTGGATTTTGCTCAACATCGGTACCCGTGTCAATATCAATCTGGTTTCCGATTTCCTGATCAAGCTCATGCGGCTGCCCATGGCATTTTTCGATGCCAAGATGACCGGCGACCTGCTTCAGCGCATTTACGACAACGAACGCGTCGAACGGTTCCTGACGTCCTCATCGCTGGTTACCCTGTTTTCCGTGGTGAGTCTGGCGGTCTTCGGGTTTGTGCTTCTTTTTTACAATGCCCTGATTTTCTGGATCTTTTTCGGCGCCGCTGCGCTGTATTTTGGCTGGATCGCCCTGTTTATGCACCGGCGCAGAATACTGGATTACCGGAAATTCGAGCAAATGGCCGAAAATCAGAACACCCTGATTCAGTTGGTCAACGGTATGCAGGAGATTAAACTGGCCAATGCCGAAAAACAAAAACGCTGGGCCTGGGAGCGCATTCAGGCGCGTTTGTTCCGCGTCAATACGCAGTACCTGGCTACCGACCAGATTCAGCGCGCCGGAGCAGCATTTATTAACGAAGGAAAAAACATCCTGATTTCGGTCATTGCCGCCCGTGCCGTCATCAACGGCGACATGACGCTCGGTATGATGCTCGCCGTACAGTACATCATCGGACACATGAATGCCCCGCTCGAATCGCTGGTGCAATTCATCCTGGCTGCCCAGGAAGCCAAGATCAGTCTGGAGCGGATGAACGAAATTCATCAAAAAACCGATGAAGAACCCACCGAAAGCCCGAAAGTGACCGTTTTGCCGGCCAATGGCGGCATCTCACTCGAAAACGTGTCGTTCCGATACGGCGGCCCGCACGATCCCTGGGTGTTGCGCAACATCAAACTCAACTTCCCCGAAGGAAAAACCACGGCTATTGTCGGTACCAGCGGCAGCGGCAAAACCACTTTGCTGAAATTGATGCTCAATTTCTATCCGCCGTCCGAAGGAATCGTACGGCTCGGCGATCTGGCGCTGTCCAACGTTCAATCGAAGCTCTGGCGCAGCCACTGCGGCGTGGTCATGCAAGACGGGTTTATCTTCTCCGACACCATTGCGCGCAATATCGCGCTGGGCGAAGAATACATCGACCGCCGCCGGCTGTTGTATGCCGCCAAGGCCGCCAATATCCAAACCTTCATCGAAGGACTGCCGCTGGGCTACAACACCAAAATCGGACAGGACGGGATCGGAATCAGTCAGGGGCAACGCCAGCGCCTGCTCATCGCCCGCGCCGTGTACAAAAACCCCGACTATTTCTTCTTCGACGAAGCCACCAACGCCCTCGATGCCTACAACGAACGGGTGATTATGCACAATCTCGAACACGTATTCCGGCATAAAACCGTGATTATCGTGGCGCACCGCCTCAGCACCGTTCGGCATGCCGACAATATCGTCGTACTCGAAAAGGGAGAAGTGGTAGAACAGGGCCGGCACGAAGAACTCACCGCCCGTAGAGGCGCTTATTACCATTTGGTAAAGAATCAATTGGAACTGGGAGTGTAGGTTATGAGGATTTGAGGATGCGAGGATACGAGGATGCGTTTGTGTGATTTGTTGAATAAAATCGAGGAGTATTTGTGAATTGACCAAAATAAAAAAGATGCCAGAGAACGAACTTATACCCACCGATCGCGAACGGATTGAATTACGTTCCGACGACGTACAGGAGATCCTGGGCACTCCGCCGGGCTGGCTGGTTCGTTGGGGTACCATGGTCGTCCTGTTCGGATTTGTCATGATGCTGCTGGCCGGCTGGTTTATCCGTTACCCGGATGTGATCAACGCCGATGTAATGCTCACCACCACGGCTCCGCCGGTTGAAGTGGTGGCCCGGACCGACGGGCACGTCACGCGCCTGTTTGTCCGCGATACGCAAATGGTGCGGCGCGACTCGGTGCTGGCCGTTATCCAAAGTACCGCCAAATACGCCGACATCCAGTGGCTCGACAAGGCTCTTTCCGAATGGCAGGCAATGGGTCTCGACGAACTTCAACTCCTCGACGCCCCCCGCACGCTCAACCTCGGCGAACTACAGCCGGAATATTCCAATTTCGTACAAAACCTGGAAAACTTTCAGTTTGGTGCGATCGACAAAAACGCGTCCGTCAGCTCCAATATCGGTTCGATCAACCAACAAATCGCGCGCTTGCGCACGAGCATCGAATACGACGAAAAGTCGAAGGCGCGTATTCAGCGGCAACTCGACAATGCCCGCGATCTGTTCGACCGTCAGGAAGAACTGTACCGCAACGGGCTGATGTCGAAATCCGACTTTGAGAAAGAGCGGCAACGAGTCGACGACATTGAACGGCAATACGAACTGCTTGAAGACGGCATCATTCGCAAACAAAACGAAATCATCAACCTGCGTAAAAGTATCAATGAAGTCGCATTCGGTGAAAAAGAAGACGTGGCTTCGGCAACCGTCCGCCTCCGGCAAAGCCTCAGTAATTTGAGAAGCGGTCTCGACAAGTGGAAACAAACCTATTTGCTCACCGCGCCGATCGACGGCCGGGTGTCGCTGAACGCCGGTTTTTTCAGCGTGCAACAGTACGTCAAACAAGGCGAGCAGGTGATGGCGATCGTGCCGCTGGAAAGCAAGGAAATTATCGGTCGGCTGGCGCTCCCGATCAACGGAAGCGGTAAAGTGGTGCCCGGGCAAAAAGTAATTATCAAACTGTTCGGGTATCCGTATCCCGAGTACGGCACTTTGCGCGGAGAAGTCGCATCGAAGGCACTGGTGCCCAAAGACAATCAATATGCGATCCTGGTTACCCTGCCCGAAGGCCTCCGCACCAGTTACAACAAAACCATTCCCTTCGAACAGCGCTTGCAGGGCAAAGCCGAAATAGTCACCGAAGACAAACGTTTTCTGCAGCGGATCACTGAGCAGGTTTTTGCCGGAATACGCTAGAATGGCGCTGATTATCAGGCACTTGACAGTAGTTTTAGGCTTTTTTGATTATCGTTAACAGGGCATTTGTTTCCCGTCAGTGCGCAGGCACATACTTTTGTCCCATCAATCACTGACGATTATTCCATTCACCAAAACTTGGTATCACTCTGATGAAACAACTGCTCTCCATTCTTGCTTTCGTTGTTGCCGGCGCTTTCACCCTGTCTGCTCAAAATGCTGCTGGTCCGTCCATGTCTTTCCAGCAAACGACTGTTGACTACGGCACCGTCGAAAAAGGCGCTGACCCGCTGCGCAAGTTCACCTTCACGAACACGGGCACCGAGCCCCTGATTATCAAAAGCGCCAAAGGCTCCTGCGGCTGCACGGTTCCGACCTACCCGAAAGAACCCATCATGCCCGGCGAAACCAACGTGATCGAAGTTCGCTACGACACCCAGCGCGTAGGTATGTTCACCAAAACCGTGACCATCACCACCAACGAAGCCACCGACACGCATACGCTCACGATCAAAGGTGAAGTGAAAGCCCCGGCTACGCAGGAAAGCGTACCGGCTACCACCGGCGGTCTGAAACAATAAGACTGATTGATTTTTGGTTTGACGATACGAACCCGGCGGTGCAATACCGCCGGGTTCTTCTTTTTTGAAAAAAATATTGGCCTGCGCTGCAACCTTTTGGCCCGCTTATTCGTCTGTAGTTCTGCGTTCTTCGTCGGTAAATTCCACCATTTTGAAGAATCGTGCATATATTGGGCCGCTTAAATGCCATGCCATGAAACAAAACATTACGCCGAAATCTTTTCTTCTCATTGCCGCTATCGTTAGCTGCTGCTCGTTTCTTTTCGTCAATATCCACGCTGTCCTGACGACACCTGTCACGACTTCTGCACAGATTGAACTGCCCGATCAGCAAAACAATACCGCCGTTGAAAACGACGAGGAAGATGCCCGCGACATTCCGTTGCCCGACATCAGCCTGCTGGAAAGAGTGGTTGAAGTAGCCCGGAAGTTTGCGGGTAAATTCTAAGCTGTTTCGTTTTTTTCTAAAAGCCCGTCTGTAACCCAGGCGGGCTTTTATTTTTCTCCGCCCATCCTCAAAAAATACCGCCCCCAAAGGCCCAGACTCCACCCCAAAAGCGAGCCCAAAGCTGCCCCCGCCAACACATCGAGCGGATAATGCACCCCGACATACACCTGGGAAAAAGCAATCAGCCCGGCCCAACTCAACAAAGCCGGGCGAACCCACCGCGCCCTGCGCCCAAAAATGCCAATCAAAAATACGGCTGCGGCAAAATGATTCGCCGCGTGCGACGACGTAAAACTGTATCCGCTACCGCATCCTTCCAGGCGAAGTATGACCTGCTCCTGCATATCCGGATCATTACAGGGGCGAACGCGTTGCACGTTTTTTTTGACCAGCGTACTGCTGGTAAAGTCGGCCAGCCCTGCGGCCAGTATCACGCCCAGCACGATCAGCCAGCCTTTATTTCCGAAGTTGAGCCACGAGACGGAAGCGATGAACAAATACAAGGGCGCCCATATCCACTTCTCCCGGCACCAGGGCAACAATACATCGAAGACGGGATTGTCCAAACCCGTGTTGATCGCCCAGAACACGGTTTTATCCAATGCAATCAGACTGTCGAGCCAGCTCATGACACCGCGTTTTTTTGTGCAACAATGATCAGTCGTTTGGAGTTTTTGGGGTCGTAGGGCGCAAGGTCATAACTCCCGTATACCGACCGAATCCCGAGATCCAGGGCTTGAAACATCGCTTCAAAATCGGGGAGGGTGAAAAGCCGTACTCGTTCCCGATACGCAAAATGCCGCCCGCCGGTGACAAACTCGATGGTTTTGTACACATGGCCATTGCGAACCGATTTGCGAATATCGAAAGGAATGCCGTCTACCACCTTGTGCTCATGCCGTACCAGGGTTTGTTTCACCCATTCTGCATTGAAAAAATCGAGCAGAAACAAGCCGCCGGGTTTAAGGTTGAGGCAAACGTTTTTGAGCGTACGGGTATGGTCTCTGTCGTGCTGAAAGTACCCGAAGCTGGTAAAAAAATTGACCACCGCATCGAAATAGTTGATCCTGAAGGGCAATCGCATGTCGTGTTGGTAAAAGTGCAGGCGATCGTGCTCAAACTGCCGCGCAAAGCCGATGCTCGACGCGGAAATATCGAGGCCCGTTACATCGAAACCCTGCTCTGCCAGGTATCTGGCATGGCGACCCTTGCCACAAGCCAGATCAAGTACCCGGGCGCCGGGCGGCAATTCGAGCGCCCGCAAAAAATTGTCGAGCACCCGGCGGGCTTCGTTTTCATCCCGGTTTTTGTACAAAGTGTGGTAATAAGGCGAGTCGAACCACTCGGAAAACCATTCGCGTTTCATGATGCGCAAAGAAAACCAGAATTTGCCGCAAGCCGCATACGGGAATAAGATACTCAGGGAAAATGACAGGCCGTTCCGCCGTTCCCGGTGCGAAGCCGCTACCTTTGCCGGGTCATGAATATACTACTCGTCGCTGCCACTCCATTTGAAATAGCAGGCGCCGTACAATGGCTGGAACAAAACAGCCAGTCGGTCGAACCCGGTATTTTTTTATATAAACATCTGACGATCAGGGTGCTGGTTACCGGGGTAGGCCCAAGCAACACTGCCTGGGAACTGGGTCTTTCCCTGGGCGCGTCGCTGCCCGACTGGGCGATCAATGCGGGGGTTGCCGGCGCATTCGACCGCAACCTGTCCCTGGGCGAAGTTGTGCACGTGGTGCAGGAGCGTTTTGGCGATCTGGGCGTGGAAGAAGCGGACGGCTCGTTTACCGACCTGTTCGAACTGGGCCTGCTCGCCCCCGACCAGGCGCCTTTTCAAAAAGCATTGCTGCGTGATCCGGATCTCAGTCAGGCGGAGTTTCTGCCGAGGGTAAAGGGCCTGACGGTCAGCAAAGTACATGGGGCGGCCAGGTCGATTTCTGCTATTCGGGACAAGTATCCGGAAGCCCAGGTCGAGACGATGGAAGGCGCGGCCTTTTTTTTGGGCTGTTTGTCGGCAGGCATTCCTTTTACGGCCATTCGGGCGATTTCCAACTACGTGGAGCCCCGCAACCGCGCAGGATGGCGGCTGGATGAAGCAATTGGCAACCTCAATAAGGTATTGATCGATTTGCTGGAATCGCTGGCTTAATCTTCCTGTTCGATAAATCGAACGCCCATCGTTTCCAGTTCTTTCATCACCGGTTCGTATACTTCCGGCATGGTGGGGATGTTCACGCCGGTGGTAGAAATCCGGCCCAGCATCAGCAATTTGACAAACACACCCAGCGGCAACCCGACCAGTCGCGACATGGCCGTGTCTTCGCTGTTTTCTCCTTTCATCACCAGCGTGGAAGTCAGTTTGCGTTTACGGCGGTTGAGTTCGTATTCAAACACGTGTTGCATGATGACCATATCGCGGTCGTTGGGCTTGAGCGCCCATTTTTCCAGCAACAGGTTTTCCAGGATCAGCGAGGGGGTGGCGTTTTGCACCTTGATGCGTTTTTTGCTGAAGAGCCCCAGCCATTCGAGTTTTTGCATCACTTCGCCATCGGGTGGCAGTTCGACCATTTTCGCCACGCGGTCTTTGACTGATCCGGTATGTTCGCTGTTGCCCAGAAAAGCCTCCATGAGGTCGTGATAGGTCAGTTTGTCGGAGTCGACGATGGGGAATGTGGCATCGGTAAGGCCTATGCGCACCAGCGCATTCCAGGCATCGCAAAAGCCGCGGTGACGTATGGTGCCTCGGAAAAGCGTTTTGATATCGCCCAGGCCGTAGGCTTCGCGGTACAGAAGCGAGTCGCGATTGGCGTACACTTCCCATTTACCCATACCGGGAATATCGACCAGACGGTATTGTTTAAAAAGGCGGCGGTACGGGATATATTTCAGTTTGCTGTCTTCGAGATACTGAGCAGTACCCTGCCCGGCGAGTACGACGTTGCGGGGATTCCAGCTGAATTTGTAGTGCCAGGGGTTGTCGTCGCTCTCGGGCGCCACCAGCCCGCCCGTATAGGAATAAAACGCCGTGATTTTTCCGCCCGCGGCCTTGATCTGGTGGATGCGCTGCATGGCGCTCATGTGGTCGATTCCGGGATCGAGCCCGATTTCGTTCATAAAAACAAGTGCTCTCTGACGGGCGTCGTCGCCCAGGCGCAGCACTTGTTTGGAAACGTAGCTGGCAGTCACCATGTGTTTGCCCAGCGCGATACAGTCCTGTGCAAGTTCGAGGTGCATCTGAGGGGGCAAAAGCGAAACGACCACATCGTGCCGCTGTATAATATCGCGGCGGTCGTTGGTTTTGGATGCATCCAGCCAAATGGCGCGGCCATTCGGGCGTCCGGCGACCTTTTTCTGAGCCATTTCCAGGTTGGCGTCGGCGATAGTGACAAAAAAATTGTGCTCGCGAGCCGCGTCGAGGATATAATTGATCAGCGCAGTGGCGGAACGACCGGCGCCGATGATCAGCAAATTATTCATAGGTAGTTGTCCAGTTTTGTAAGGCAAAGAAAATTGTCCGGGCGGTTCTGCTTTCCTTAAGGGGTTCTTTTTTGCAAAATATTTACAGTTGGGTAAAGTTTATAATTCACAACTGTACTATATTTTATATTAATTAATTAATTGTATATCAAGGTTTAAGGAATTATTTTGTCATTTAATTTAGTTAAATAATATTTCACAAAGCGGAAAAAATGTTATTGGTGGGCGCCTGGCAAGGCTGCACTTTTGTATCATCAAAAAAACATCAACGCTGCTTCAAACGAGAACAGCAATGAGTTTTGGATATGTTCATGGGATTTCACTAGCGCATACTTCGTGCTGAAAGCCGTTCGCCCAGGCTGAGTGGCTTTCAGCCGGCGCTACAAGAAAAGTGAACTGTACAAAACAAAAAAAGGTCAGTCCTGACGACTGACCCCCATTCCGTACTGGAAATGTGCATGGGATTATAACGGGAAGGATGCCATAGCAAGCGGATTAATTATGGCGAGAAATTCTTCAAGGTTTTCGCGGTTCAGGCCTCAAAAGTAACAGACAATTTTTTCAGTGCAAATTCCTGGCCAAAAAAATCGACCATCGCAACTAATCCAGACAATTTCAAAACTTCCCAATGCGGCCACCCCACCGAACGAAACAATCTTCATTTGTCAAATTTTTCTTTCGTTCATACTTTAAATTTTGACTTGGCTCATGCGTACACCCGTTACAATCAAAATTAAAAATGGAACGGTTCGCGTTTCTGCGCACTAAAACCGTCAGCCTCGAAAGCCCTTTCATCCGACAACTTTTCATGAGATTATACTGTCAAAAAGTTCGGCCAGCAGCGGCCGGACTTTTTGTTTTTGCACACTTGCGGTACTTTTCGTGCGATTTATCAATCCGGCCATGCAAAGAATACTCCTTCTGACCCTTCTCTTTTCGCTGCGCATCGGGCATGCACAGGCTCAAACGACGCCCGATACCACGATCTACAGTTACGCGGAAAGTATGCCTTTCCCGCTTTTCAAGTCCTGCATACCCGAGCGGCATACGAACTGGACGGCGGATAGTGTGCGACAATGCGCCGAGACGCAACTGCTCACCATCATCGCTCAAAACATCATTTATCCCGAAGCCGCGCGACAAAACGATATTCAGGGCATCGTTGCCACCACTTTTGTTGTGGAACCCAATGGCCGGATCACCAATATTGGCATCCTGAAGGACATTGGCGGCGGCTGCGGTGAAGAAGCGATACGCATTCTGAGCGCTCTGGATGAAGCCGGACTGCGTTGGGAGCCGGCCCGGATTAAAGGGCAAGCTGTCCGGATGCGCCACGTATTGCCCCTGCGTTTCCGGTTGGCGGAAGAAGACCCTTTCCATATCACCAGCGAGGGCGATACGGTGTATGTAGTGTACGATGTCGCGCCGGAATTTCAGGGCGGCTGGGATTCCCTGGCCAAATTCGTCGTCAATGAACTGGAATATCCCGATGACTGGGCCGATAGTTGCAAAACCGGGGTGATCGAAATGGCCCTGCTGATCCGTTCCGACGGCTCCGTCAGTGTGGTGAGCCAACTGGATTACAACTCGCTCGGCATGGATTTTCAGTGGCAGGCGATCCGTTTGGCCAACCGCACCAGCGGGCACTGGACGCCCGCCCGCTACCAGGATGCCCCTGTGGCGACCACGTTCCCGCTCCGGACCATGTTCAAATCACCGGCTCCCGGATGCGCAAAGGCCAACGAACGCTTCGATCAGGCCATGTTGCTCGCCGATGAAGGGGCCACACTGGCCGAGCAAGACCAAAAAGAAGCTGCAGTGGAAAAATGGACGCAGGCCCTCAAACTTCACCCCGGCAATACGGAAATCCTGTATTTCAGGGGCACGACGCTGCTCGAACTCAACCGCCGCGACGAAGCCTGCGCCGATTGGGGCGAAGTCAAACGCCGCATCGGCGTGACCTGGTTCGAACAAATTCGAAGACTGGTATGTGGCTGGTAATTATGCGATAATCATCAAGTTAGATGTTTCCACAAACTTAACACTAACTTAAACCCGACATAAAACCACCGGCCAAATGCAGTCGGCTACCTTTGCCCAAAATTGACACACATGAAGGGAACCCCGCCTGCGAAGAAAATTCTCATCGTAGACGACGAGCCGGACATTCTCGAATTTCTGCGCTACAACCTTAAAAAAGAAGGTTTCGAAGTCGTTACAGCCAATGATGGGCGCCAAGCCCTGGTCGTCGCCGAACAGGAAAAACCGCAACTCATCATCCTGGATATCATGATGCCCGAGCTCGACGGGGTTGAAACCTGCCGCATTCTGCGTTCGCGCAAAGAGTTCAACGATACCCCTGTCGCTTTCCTGACCGCCCGCGATGAAGACTTTTCCCAAATCACCGCGCTCGACGTCGGCGGCGACGATTACATCACCAAACCGATAAAACCCCGCGTACTCATCAGCCGTATCAATGCGCTGCTGCGCCGCTCGGGCCGCACCGACGACGACGACAGCACCGCCATTGCCGTGCATGATCTGGTGATCGATCGTGAAAAAGTGTTGGTATTCAGGGGCGCACAAGCCATCGAGCTGCCGAGAAAAGAATTTGAAATCCTGTGGCTGCTGGCTTCCAAACCAGGCCGCGTTTTTACAAGAGAAGAAATTTTTGATAAAATCTGGGGCAATGACGTCATCGTGGGCAACCGAACCATCGACGTCCATATCCGTAAATTGCGCGAACGGCTGGGCGAGGAGTACATCAAAACCATGAAAGGTATTGGGTACAAATTTGACTTTTGATCCGAAAACATGCCGAATTTTACGCCCACGTTGCGTCCTAACCTTGCTATGTTTAAAAATCAGACCCCGCTTCAATTAGCGCTTTTCACGGCGTTTACATCGGCAGCGATCGCCACTTTTCTGGCCTCCTTGCTGGGCCTGTCACAACTGCTGCGCATCACGGCAATCGACCTCGCGCTGCTGTTCGTTGGCGTTTTCGTTATTGTCTTCACTTCCAATTTTTACTTCATCCGGTATTACATTTTCAGGAAGATCAAACTGATTTACAAGGTTATTCACCGCCACAAAATGTCGTCTGACTTTAAAGCGGACAAAATAGAAATGGACAAGAATATCCTCGATCAGGTAGAAAATGAAGTCAGCCAGTGGGCAGAGGAAAATGACCGGGAAATTGAAGAACTCGAAAAACTGGCTACTTACCGCCGGCGGTTTATCGGCGACGTATCGCACGAATTAAAAACCCCGATTTTTAATATACAGGGCTTTGTCCATACCCTGCTCGACGGTGCGCTCGACGACCCCGAGGTCAACAAACTTTATCTCCAGCGCGCCGCCCGCAACGTTGACCGCCTGCAGGCCATCGTGGAAGATCTGGAAACCATCAACAAACTGGAAGGCGGACAAATGGTGCTCGATCTTCGCGATTTTGACATCCACGAACTCGCCGACGAGGTTTTTGCCGACCTCGAAATGCGCGCTCAGGAGCGAAATATCCGATTGGTGTACAAGGAAGGCGCTAACCAGCATTTTCGCGTACGCGCCGACAAGGAAAATATCCGACAGGTACTGATGAACCTGGTCCATAATTCCATCAAATACGGCCGGGAAGGCGGAGCGACCAAACTGAGTTTCTACGACATGGAAACCTATGTTCTGGTCGAGATCAGCGACAATGGCATCGGCATTCTGCCCGAACACCTGTCGCACGTTTTCGACCGCTTTTATCGCGTCGACAAGAGCCGCTCGAGAGACGCCGGCGGCACCGGCCTGGGACTGTCTATCGTCAAACACATCATCGAAGCCCACAAACAGACCGTCACGGTACGCAGTACCGTCGGCCAGGGCTCTACCTTTGGTTTTACTCTGGAAAAGGCGTGATTTATTGCCAACGAGGTAATTAACCCTGCATTATTTTACGCAAAGCGGCTGTCTTGTATCATTAACCCTGCTATCAAAATTAACGAGCCGCAGAGAAGTGATTTTCTCTGCGGCTCTGTATCGCTGCGACTTTGCGGGAAAAATTTGTCCTAAAATGCGGCCCGGCTTGTTCGGCAGCCTGTTTATCAATTCTGACTGTTTTTTTACCCCAGTTTTGCTTCCAGCGTGATCGGTACGGCGCTCAGAGCCTTGCTCACCGGGCAACCTGTTTTGGCGGCTTCGGCCAGTTCGAGAAACTGATCTTCCGCGATACCGGGCACTTTGGCGTCCAGTTTCAGGGTGATGTGCATAAAATTCCAGCCGCCGCTGCTGTTGTCCATATCGATGGTAGCGGAGCAGCGCAGTTCTTCCGGGGTGAAACCGGCTCCGCTGAGACGGAAGCTGAGGGCCATGATATAGCAGCCGGCGTGTGCGGCGGCGATCAGTTCTTCCGGGTTAGTGCCGGCGCGGCCGTCTTCATTTTGAAAACGGGCTTTTGCCGAATAGGGCGTGCCGGAAAGTACGCCCGAAGGGCCGTCGAGGCTGCCGTTGCCTTCGGCGCCGGTGCCGTGCCATACTGCGGAGGCGGTGCGTTTGAAAGAAGCCATAAGTCGTTAGTGATGAGTGATGAGTTTTGAGTGATGAGTGGGGATAACAGGGGAGAGGGGGAAAGTGTTTTGCGATACGGATGAAACAGCAGCATTTTCACCCATCACTCCGCTCATATATCCTGAGCCGCACCCTTTTTTCCTTCTCCGTAAAAGCAGAGTCCTCCCTGACCAGCCGGATGCCAGGGATTTGATCCAGTTCCGGGCGTTTGTGCGGGGTGATAATGACGATTTGCGGGGCGGCCTGAAACAATTGCCAGCACAGTGAAAACAGGTCTTTGGCGGGGCAGAGGTGCATGGCAAAAGAGCAGATAATGGTGGAATATTGCCCCAGTGCCGCGCCTTTGATCACGTCTTTGAACGAATACCGCAGACAGGGCCGGCCGGTATTTTTTTCATATAAATCATAAGTAAAAGGATCGCAGCCCGTGATGTTGCCGACGCCAAGGGCCGCCAGGGCGAGGCTGACTTCGCCGCCGCCGGCGCAAAAGTCCAGCACGCCGCCAGCGTGGTTAATATGCCCCAGATTGTCCTGCAAAAGCGCCGCAATTTGCGGAAAATGCGGGTTGGCGTACGAATCGGCATGGTCGCGATAGTAGTTCTCCGCGCCGTGTTCTTCGTACAGATGGCGAATGGCTTTCACCCGGAACAAGGTTTATTGTTTCCCTTCGTAGCGATCTTTCAGCCGCAGGTAGTAGTCGCGTTCGAGGCTGTCCTGCACGAGTTGGTAAGCCGGATCGTCGAGCGGATTCTGGTAGGGGCCGGTTTTGTTTTTGCCGAATACCTTGAGTTTGACGGTGGTGTAACGCTTGGGGTTGAGGCGCAGGTCCTGCGTCAGCAGTTCAAGGTGGCGGGTTGCGTCGACGAGGTTGTAGTACAACGCGTCGTCGGTCAGCAACTTGCCGGCCGTGCCTTTGCCCTGGCTGAGGCCCTGGGCGAGTGTATCGACCCGTGCCAGTGCGTGTTCGGTTGTGCCGAGGGTGTTGCGCAGGTCGTTCATGGTATACACCAGGGTATCGAGGGCCATGGCCGCTTTTTGGGCGCCCTGATCGAGGTTGGCGTTTTTGAGTTGGGCGCTGATGGCGGCCAGGTTGGCGATGGTGGCCGAGAGGTCCTGGTTGCTGGCGCGCAGTGCGCCGGTGATTTCGGCGGTGTTGTTGGCGGTAGCGGCAAATCCGGCCGTGGTGCGGTCGAGGAAGACGTTGAGTTTGCCGGTCAGGATCGCGATATTTTCGAGCGAGCGGTTGAGCGCCAGAATAGAGCGGCCGATGCCTTTGGGGTCGTTGGGGTCGGCCAGCGAGTCGACTACGCTGCCGAGGCCTGTTTGCAAGCGTTTGAAATAAGGGTCAAGTTGGGAGGGGTCGCCGACGACGGTGCCCAGAAACGATTCGGAGGCGCCCTGCAGATAGTCGCCGCTTCGGGCGCAATCTCCGTCGCAGGGTCGCGTATGGTCGAGCCGGATGGCTTTTCCGCCCATCAGTGTAAGGCCGACAATGGTAGCGACGGCATCTTTGGGGATGTCGACACTGCCTTCGATATTCAATTCGGCGATGATGGTTTTTCCGTCCTTAGGGTCGATGTACAACTGTTTGACCGTGCCAACCTGCAAGCCGCTGATAAACACCGGAGCGGATGGTCGCAATTGATCGACATTTTCATAACGGACTTTAAACGTGCGGGAGGTTTTGAGTACGTTGATGCCTTTCAGGTATTTAAAACCGAAAATGGCGAGTGCGATAGCGGCGATGGCAAGGATGCCGATTTTTGTTTCGTTACTGAGTTTGAACATGATGGGCGGCAAGCGCCGTAGCGTTTAGATTTTTAAGAAAGGAAGTTCAGTTTGTCGGTTTCCCGCCGGGCGGAACTACTTCGGCCGTTCGGAAGCCCAGGTTGCGCAGTTCGGGGAGCATTCGTTCGGCCTCGGCGCGGGTGGCGTAATGACCGGAGTAGTATCGGTATTCTCCGTCGGCTTTTTCTTCTTCCACATTGCTCAAAAGGCCCAGCAGTCCGCTTTTCATATCCATACGCGCCGGCCATGAGAAGAGCAGAATGCGGTAATCGGCAGGAGGGTTGGCAACCGGCTTGGCTTGTGGCGTCGGTTTGGTTGCGGGGGGTGGGGCAGTGGCGGTTTCTTTTTTTGGGGGTGGGGTATTGACCACGGTCTTGGTATTGGCGCTTGCGTTGCTGGCTGGCTGGGCAGGCGTCGCGGTTGAAGGCGAAGGGGTGTTATTGGCGACTACGGGCGCCGGTTTGCTTGTTTTTTTGCGGACTTTGAGCGGGGTGCCCTCCATTTGGGAGCGATAAGCCAGGAAAGCGTCCATGATTGATTCGGCCATTTGGGTCTGGCCTTCTTCGGAGGCGATAAAGGCTTCTTCGGTTCTGTTGGTCAAAAAACCTGCTTCGATCAGCACGGCCGGCATGGCTGTTTCGCGCAGCACCAGAAAGCCGGCCTGTTTGACGCCCTTGTCGGCGCGACCGGCGGTTTTTGTGACATTTTGTTGCACCAGGCTGGCGAAAAGAATGCTCTGTTCGAGGTACGCGCTTTGCCACATACTGCCCAGAATATGAGCCTCGGGGCTGGCGGGGTCGTAGCCGGCGTAATTGGTTTTGTAATTGTCTTCCAGCATGATGACGGCGTTCTCGCGCTTGGCTACTTCGAGGTTGTCATCGGCGCGGTGCAAACCCAGCACGTAGGTTTCGGCGCCGTGGAAATGAGGTGCGCTGATCGCGTTGCAATGCACGCTGATGAAGAGATCGGCTTTTTCCCGGTTGGCGATGGCGGCGCGTTCCTTGAGTTCGATAAACTCGTCGGTATTGCGCGTATAAATGACCTTCACGTCGGGGCAGTTTTCCTCGATCAAGGCGCCCAGTTTGAGCACGATGGCCAGCGTATTGTGTTTTTCGCGCGAAATAGCGCCGATACAGCCCGGGTCTTTTCCACCGTGGCCGGCATCGAGCACGACTTTTTTTATCCGGTAGCCATTATCCGCCTGCCGGGGTGCGGCTTGCAGGGATTCATTACTTTTGCCGCTGGCTGCGAGCAATCCTTCCGGAAAGGTGACAATGTTAAAATTTTGCAAAACGAGCCACACCGGAAGGAGCATCAGCGTTTGCAGGGTTGATTTTTTTTGCATAAACCGGTTTTGACCAAGGTTTGCAGAAAGGGTCATCGGTGCTGATTAACGGTAAAATTCTACCGCAAATATCTGACTGTGTGAAGAAATTGTTGGGCAAATATCGCCTTTTCTGCCAAATCGCTGTCCTTCTGCTGCTGCTCCACCCGGATGCTGTTGCACAGATCGTGACGCCACCGGCGACGCGCGATTCTATTTCGCCCGCTTTGATCGACAGTATTCGGGCCAATTCGGGGCTTCGACCCGATTCCCTGTCCCCGATTCGCCGCGATTCTGCAGTCGTCGATCTCAGTCGTGTTAAATTTTCCGACGACGGCCTCGAAGGTACGGTGGATTATGGCGCCCGCGATTCCATGTGGTTCGACGTCAAAAATAAACAACTGCACCTCTATGGCGCGGCTTTCCTCAATTACACCTCGATCAAACTGAAAGCCGACTACATCCTGCTCGATTATTCCAAAAATGAAGTGAGCGCCGAACCGGGCCTCGACAGCCTCGGGCAAAAAACGGGCGTTCCGGAGTTTCAGGACGGTGACCAAAACTTCACGGCGGGCAAACTCCGGTACAATTTCAAAACCCGCAAAGGGATCATTTACGAAGCCCGCACCAAACAGGAAGACCTTTACGTGCTCGGGGCAAAAGCTAAATTTGTCGGCGCCGCCACGACCGATACGCTGACAAAAGCCCGGAATACCATTTACAACCAGGATGCCATCATCACCACCTGCGACGCCGAGCACCCGCACTACGGCTTCCGTACCCGCAAATTGAAAGTCATACCCGACAAACTGGTCGTCACCAGTTTGTCCAACCTCGAAGTCGGGGGCGTGCCTACGCCGCTCGTTATCCCGTTCGGATTTTTTCCCTTGACCAAAACCCGAAAAGCCGGCCTGATCATCCCGCGCGACTTCGAATTTGCAGACCGCGAGGGCCTGGGGCTGCGCGATTGGGGTTGGTATCAGCCCATTTCTCCTTACCTCGACGCACAAGTGCTTTTTAATGCCTACACCAGCGGCTCCTGGGGCATGAACGGCAACCTGCGCTATAAACGGCGGTATTTTTACGAGGGCAATTTCCAGATTCGCCGCAACGTGCGCGTCACGGAAAACGCCAAGGCTGAAAAACTGCGCGCGCGCTCATTCGGTATCACCTGGACGCACAACCAGGCCGCCAATGCGCACCCGACGCGCAAGTTTGGCGGCAGCGTCAATATCGAAACCAACCGCGACCAGAATCGCAACTTCAACGATTTCAACAGCGTATACCGCAATACCCTGTCGTCGAACATCAATTATACCCAGACGTTTCCGGGCAAACCCTTCAACCTGACGGCAGGCCTCTCGCACTCGCAGAATACCCAAACCCGGATCATGACCATCACCCTGCCCACGGCCACTTTCACTGTACAACGGGTGTTTCCGTTTAAGCGGAAAAATCCGGTGGGCAATGAGCGCTGGTATGAAAAAATCTCCTTCCAGAGCACTTCCCAGCTGCGCAACGATTTCCAGACCGTGGATACCCTCCTGTTTACCCAACAAACCCTGAACAGCGCCAGAATGGGTATCCAGCACAAAGCAACGACGGATTTTAACTTCAAGATTTTCAAATACATCAACGTAACGCCCAACCTCAACTACGAGGAAAACTGGTATCCCTACGCGATCGAAAAGGAACTGCTCAACCAGTACGTCGTGCGGCGCGATACCTTCGACGACAACGGCGAACTCCTGATCACGACCGATACCCTGCGCTACGGCGTGGATACGACCCGCCGCGTGTGGGGCTTTAACAGTTTCCGCACGTTCAATGCCGGTATTTCCGTCAATACTGCCCTGTTCCTCACCAAACGTTTCAAAGGCGACGGCTGGCTGAAGGGCATCCGGCATACGATGAAGCCTTCGGTATCGACGGGTTTCGGCCCCGATTTTACCAACTCACGCTACGACCGCTATTTCAAATTTGTAGATACCGACCTGCGGGCCGACGAAAACAAACCGCAGCGGTATTCCATCTACGACCAGGCTATCTTCGGGCGCCCGACGTACAACCCGAGGGATGTGGCCTTGTCGTACAGTATTTCCAACGTATTGGAAATCAAACACAAATCAAAACAGGATACAACCGGGAAAGGCAAAAACACCCGGATTTTTGACAACCTGACCTTCACCGGCAATTACAGCCTCACGGCCGACTCGCTCAACTGGAGTCCGATCAGTACCGGCGGCGTGTTCCGTTTTTTCAAAGGACTGGTGACGCTCAACTGGCGCACCCAGTTCGACCCTTATGTGGTGAATCAAAAAGGCGCGCGGATCAACAAAACAACTTTGAAAGAAGATGGCAAACTGGTGCGGGTCAGCAATTTCGGATTCGACATCACCACCGGGTTTACTGTCGGGCAAATGCGCGCCATCTTTTCCGGGCAGGCGGATCAACCCGGCGGCACCGCGGGTAAAATACAGTCGGCGCCAGCCCAGGGCGCCGCTTCCGATGACTTTCTGGGTTGGTTTGACAATTTCAATATCAGTTACAATATCGGTTATGTGCGCACCCTCGTGCCGGGCACCAATCGGGACACGTTCCGAATCAACAGCCACGCTCTGCGGCTGTCGGGCAGTATTCCGCTGACCTCCAAATGGTCGCTTTCGATCCGCAACATCAACTACGATTTTCCGACCAATTCGCTGGTCTATCCCGATTTCGGGCTTACGCGCGACCTGCACTGCTGGGAAATGAGTATCTTCTTCCAGCCCGATCGCGGCACGTACAATTTTTACATTGCAGTAAAACCGGGCACTTTGGATTTTCTGAAAATACCATATCGAAAGAACAATTTCGATGCGTTTAACGGGTTTTGAGGTAGCGTCGACCTCCAGGTCGGCGACAACAATCGGGAAGGACTGAGCAGCGGCAAGTAATTTTTCCTTCGCACGGCCGTGTTATTCCTGTTTCTGTCGCCGACCTGGAGGTCGGCGCTACAGCGGCTACAGCGACCAGTCAATCGGCGTTTTGCCCTGTTTTTCCAATAATTCGTTGGTTCGGGAAAAATGCCGGCACCCCGAAAACGCGTCGCCGGCCAACGGCGAAGGGTGGGCGGCTTCGAGCACGTAGTGCCGCATTTCGTCGATCAATGCTTTTTTCCCCTGTGCAAATCGGCCCCAAAGCAGAAAAATCACGCCGTCTTTCTGATCGGAAATACGTCGGATGACAGCGTCGGTGAAGGTTTGCCAGCCGATTTTCTGATGCGATGCGGGCTTGTTGGCTTCCACGGTGAGCATGGCATTGAGCAGGAGAACGCCCTGATCGGCCCAGGCCGTGAGGTCGCCATGGTTGGGGATGGGCAGGTCCAGGTCAGATTTGATTTCTTTGTAGATATTGACCAGAGAAGGGGGCACCCGCACGCCTTTGGGGACGGAAAAACACAGGCCCATGGCTTCTCCGGGGTTGTGGTACGGGTCCTGGCCCAGAATAACCACCTTCACCTTGTCGAACGGCGTATGGTTGAAGGCGTTGAAAATCAGCGGCCCGGGTGGATAAATCGTTTTTCCGGCGCGCCTTTCTTCCACCAAAAAGGTCTTGATGGCAGTAAAATAGGGCTGCTGGAATTCATCGGCCAAAACGGCTTTCCAACTGGGTTCGATCTGTACGTTGTCGACTTTTTCGGACATGCGGGATGGGCTTTGTGGGGCAAGTTACTGGCTGGAATGCCGTAACTTTGAAATATTTTCAACAAATACTTTCGAAGATGCGCACCTTCCTGTTCATTATTTTCTTTCTGTCGCTGAATGTTAGCCACGCCCAGGAATATTACATCCGTTTCCCCGACGATGTCAACACAACGCTATGCAATGGAACCTTCGACTTTGGAGCGCCAGAATTTTTCAACCCGGATAGCCTGGAATTAATTGTAGACTACACCGATGCGCAAATATTTCCAGTTCCCGATGCCTGCCTGATCATTGATCGCAACTGGCTGATCCGGAGGGCGGATACGTACAATCCTGCGTTGCCTTGCATTCAGATACCCAATCCAACGCCCAATCCGATCGCCGGCCACCCCGACAACTTACCCGGCCCGGTCGTTGCCCCTTTGGGCGCCGCGGCGCCCTGGGAACCTACCTGGTCCAAAATTGTGCCTTCTGACCCTTTACCCGCTTCGTATAGTGTGTTTTGGAACGAATTCGCCAATTGTTACCAATACAACCAGCGCATAAAAGTAACCGACCTGGCGCCGCCCGTACTTGTGCAGGATTGCGCTGTGCTACCGCTGGTTTGGACCGATTCTTCGGCCAATGACCCCGAATTATGGCATGCGACGTATTGGCAGGGGCCTTTTACGGGAAGCGACGACCTGAAAGAAGCCGAAGTTGAACTGTCCCTTGCGGCAACGGACAGTTGTTATGGAGCAGGTGTGAATATCACATACCTTCTTTTTCTCGATCTCGATCAGGACGGAACGATGGAGTCGGTGGTGAACAGCATGAACCCGCCTCCGCCGGGCATGGTCCGGTACAATAATGCCAACACACCGAATGGCGCAGGCGGAGAACTCCGGCAGTTTGATCAGCGCAACGTACCCGCCGCCGAGTTATATGCCTTTGGTACAGACTGGGCGGTCGATGGAACGAATCGCACGGCCACTGTGCGATGGAAAACACTTGCCGGCAGTGCAAGCGTACTGCCGCAATTGCCGCCGGGAACGCATAAAATCCGATGGCTTGCCGGCGATCCTTGTGGTAATCAGAGCATTTGTGAGTATTCGTTTACGATCGAAAATTTGCTGTCCGGTTACCTGAGTCCTGAGGGGCAGTGTGCCGGCGTTTATTTGTACGCACCGGAACCAAATCCGGCTGCCGAACAGTTTGATATCCGATTTTACCTGCCGGAAGCCAGTCCGGCAGGACTGTACATTCGCGACATAAGGGGCGTTCCGGTATGGTCGAATCGAGAGTTTCGGGCAGTTGGCGAACACCGCATTCGATGCACAAAGGCGATGATTGGCTGTCAGGGAGGCGTCTTTTGGGTGACTCTTGAAACGCCGGAAGGCTTCGCCGTTCAAAAGTTAATCTTGAAGTAGTGTGCAGAAGACTTTACTTTTGCGCTGCCAAAAAGGCCAGGTCCCATAGCTCAATGGATAGAGCACCTGCCTTCTAAGCAGGCGGTTACAGGTTCGACCCCTGTTGGGATCACTTCACAAAAAAGCCCGCTCCGAATGTTCGGGGCGGGCTTTGCATTTGTCTGACAATCCGTTATTTCTTAAATACCAGTGTGCCTGCAACCATATCGTGCAAGGCTTGCCGGCGTTCGGTAAAAGCCGCCATGATATAGCCGATCAGGAGTGTGAAACTCGAAAGGTATTTGGCAAAAT
Organism: Saprospiraceae bacterium; assembly: GCA_016787345.1. Classification (GTDB taxonomy): domain Bacteria; phylum Bacteroidota; class Bacteroidia; order Chitinophagales; family Saprospiraceae; genus M3007. Next base: position 99,935 of record JAEUUU010000047.1, read on the forward strand.
GCCGGCCGGTAGCGCGGGCAAAACTGAGCCGTTCGCCATGCACATCGGTGACTTTGAGGCCGAGCGCCATTTTGCCCAGTGTGGCCTGGTTTTCCGACGATTCCATGTAGGCGAAATAGAGCCAGTTGATTACCAGGCTCAAAATCATGCCCGGGAGAAGTGTCATGTAAAATTCCATCAAGCTGGCCAGGGCGCCTTCTTCGTCGAAGGGATCCAATTCCGGTTGGGTGAAACTGTTGGTCTGGAAAAAAATCGTCGTCAGAATGTTGGAGGCGATGCCCAGAATGATGCTGTCGATCAGCATGGCGACAAATCGCTCCCAAAAACCTGCGTAGCGCAGTGGGGGAGCTTGGTCTGGCACATCGAGGATGCTGAAATTGGTTTCTTCCATGGTTTGAAATGTTTATTCGGGTGAAAGTTTGCAGGAGCGAATCTACTGCCCCGGTTTCAATATTCGCCTAAAATAGCCTGCACCAGATTGTCCCAGGAAAAGCGCTTTTTCTCCTGACGGACGCCTTCCAACATGGATGCGGCCCGTTGGTTTTCGAAAAAATCATGCATTGCGGCAGCAATGGCCGCGGCATCCGGTGCAACCACATAACCGGATACGCCGTGGGTGACGATTTCCGGCAGTCCGCCAACGTCGGTTACGATCATGGGCTTTTCGAAATGATAGGCGATCTGGGAAATGCCGCTTTGCGTAGCGGTTTTATACGGTTGAACCACCAGGTCGGCTGCGCTAAAAAAATACCGGACCCGGTCGGCAGGGATAAAATCGGTGAACACATGTACCCGGTCGCCGAGTTGACGTTGTTCGATGATCGACTGGTAATGCGACCAGTCTTCGTAGGGCTCTCCGGCGATAACGGCTTGAATAGCAGGCGTCTGTGCCAGTGCATGCAGCAACAGGTCGAGCCCTTTGTAGGCCCTGATAAACCCGAAAAACAAAACGACCTGCGCGTCGGCAGCCAGGCTCAACTCCTGCCGGGCCGTGTCGCGGCCGACTGCTTCTCCATACGAATCGTAGATAGGGTGGGGGGCAAAACGCACGCGGCGTTCGGTCGCACGGACTCTTTTGGCCGCCGGTAGAAAACCGATAATCTCTTGGCCGACCGATCGCGACATCACCACAAAATCGTCGCAGGCCCGTACAAAATAGCGGGCAAAAGCACGGTCGCCCGGGCGCTTTTCATGCGGCACGATGTTGTCGACCAGACCGGTGACCCTGAATTTTTTTCGCGACCAAATCCGCGCCACCCGCAATACCGTGCCGAGGCAGGGGCCCATAAACGGCAGCCAAAAGCGCACGATCACCCGGTCGGCGTTTTCGCGGGCCAGGGCGATGCCCGAGAAGAGCCAGTTGAGCGGATTGACAGAGTTCAGTTTGGTCTCGATCCGGAGACCTGCTGGCGCCGGATCGTCGGTGTACTGGCTTTTGCCGGGAAAAAGAAAAGAAGGGTACTGGACGCGAAAACTATACAAAACCACTTCATGGCCTTGTTCTTGCAAAGCCTGTGCAAGTCGTTCGGAAGAGGCGGCGATACCGCCGCGCAGCGGGTGGGCGGGGGAGAGGAGGATGATTTTCACGCCGTATCAGATTTCCTGCTCAATCAAATATTCATCTCTTCGCGGTGAATTCCGGTTGATCATTTCGGCTAAAAAACCCGCCAGAAACAGCTGCACGCCGACGATGAGCGCCAGAATGCCGAAGAAAAAAGCCGGCCGGTCGGCGATGCCCCATTGCTGGTAAAATACCTTGGAGATCGTCAGCCACGACAAACTGCCGAAACCGGCCAGAAACGACAGGACGCCCATAGTCCCGAAAAAGTGCATGGGCCGTTTGCCGAATTTGCCGACGAAATAAATCGACAGCAGGTCGAGAAAACCGTTGACGAAACGTTCCCAGCCGAATTTGGAGTAGCCGTATTTGCGCGCCCGGTGCTCCACTACTTTTTCCCCGATGCGGCCGAAGCCGGCCCATTTGGCAATGACCGGGATGTAGCGGTGCATTTCGCCGTACACCTCCACGGTTTTGACCACATCGCGGCGGTATGCTTTGAGCCCGCAGTTAAAATCGTGCAGATAAATGCCACTCATGCGGCGCGTCACGGCGTTGAACAGTTTGGTCGGGAAAGTTTTGGTCCAGGGGTCGTAACGTTTCTTTTTCCAACCGCTGACGAGGTCGAAACCATCCTCCACGATCATACGGCGCAGGTCGGGGATTTCGTCCGGGCTATCCTGCAGATCGGCGTCCATGGTAATCACCACATCGCCCTTTGCGGCATGAAAGCCCGTGTGCAGAGCGGCTGATTTGCCGTAATTGCGGCGGAATTTGAAGCCTCTGACGCGCGGATTGGCGTTTTTTAACGCATTGATCACGGTCCAGGAACCATCGGTACTGCCATCGTCGATGAACAGGATTTCGTACTCCAGTCCTTCATTTTCACAAACCCTGCGAATCCAGGCTTCGAGTTCGGGCAGGCTTTCCGCTTCGTTGAGGAGGGGTATGACGAGTGATAATTGCATGGCAAATGACTTTCGACAGGTGGTCAGGCGTGTGTGGTTACAGGTCGAATTTGGTCAGCGGGTTGGGCCGGATTTGTTTTTTCGGCGGCGCATGTTCGTCGCGTTCGACGAACACCGGCAACAAAGGTGCGGAATCTTTGCCGACCGGTATGGCAAATTGCCGGTGCCACGATTTTTCTTTCAACATGGCGCCCCAACGCTGGAAAAGCTGCTCCTGCTGCGTTGCGTCAAGTTTGGGATTTTTATCATAAAACCCTTTTTCTGCGCGTTGCCGGCGCGCTTCGAACAACGAAACCGCGCAAGCCACGGAGATATTCAGGCTTTCCGCAAAACCGGCCTGCGGGATCAAAAAATTGCCGTCGGCGAGGGCCAGCGCTTCGCTGCTGATGCCTTCGTCTTCATTGCCGAAAAGCAGCGCGGTCGGCTGGGTGAGGTCGAGGCTGTACAGCGACTGGCTGTCTTCACCCAGGCGGGTGGCCAAAATACGGCCGTAGCGCTCGCGCACCCTGCGGAAACATTCCTCCAGATCGTCGAAAACGTACACGTCGATCCATTTAAAAGTGCCGGCCGAAGTCCGTTTGCCCAAAATCAGACCGCGCTTGTCGAGGTATTGTTTGGTGTATACGACAAACACTTCCCGGATACCCACGGCGTCGCAGGAACGCAGTACCGCGCTGATGTTGAGCGGATCGAAGATGTTTTCCAGCACCACCGTCAGGTCGGGCTGACTCTGGCGGATGACGTCTCTTATCTTTTTTTCGCGTTCGGGCTGCATGGGTGTTGGGTTTTGGGTTTTGGGAGTTGGGTTTTGGTAAAAGGGGGGTGGTTGCTCTCGGTGTGGGGTGTGCGATGTTGGCTGGCTTTATTCAGTGGAGGGGACGAAACGGCCGTTTTGAAATTTGAGGATAAAAACGAACTTGTTTTCCAGGTAATCATATCGGCCGGCGTTGGTATCGGGGTTGCTATCCTTGTAAACCGGGCTGAACTGGAAGCGGGTGCGAAGCCCCCGGAATTGTTCGCGCGATATTTTTTCGGGGAATGAAAGCCCGTATTTGCGCAGCATTTTGCCGGTAAAAAGCGTCACGTCGTATCCGTTGAACGCGTCTTCGTCGGGTAAAGTGCCATAAGCCTCATAAAACGCCTGCTGGAATTCCATGACCTCGGGCGACTGGTAGTCGATAAAAGCCGGAGTAGGTATTTTGACGTTGAGGGCGCTGTAAAACTCCGGCTCGATGTTTTCGTAACCCAGCCATTGTGGCATGCCGTACACTTCTACGCCCGACGAGCCTTTGACGGCGCGCAGTTTTCTCAAAAACGCCATCACGAAGTCCTGACTCGACCATGAAGGCAACACAAACACCGTGGTGCGGCCGGCGCGCAGATAGGAAGCCAGGTTGGCGTTGTCGAAATTGGTAGTGGCATCGGGTACTACAAGTTCGGTAAAACGGGCGCCTCCGAGTGCGGCATTCTGGTTTTGGAAATAAGAGAGCCGTTCGGCTTCCTTTTGTTTGCACACCAATACGACCTGCTCGGGCCGGTGCGTGCGCCGTATGTCGCGGGTAATGGCTTCACAGTGGCTCCGCAGGGAGGGGTTGAATTGCAAAAAGCCGGGGTTTTGGTTGGTCAGGTCTTCGTTAGGGCTTTCGGGCGATAC
>JAEUUU010000116.1 GCA_016787345.1 Saprospiraceae bacterium
CTGCGGTTGGCTGCCCGGCAAAAAGCGGGCGGCATATTGAAAGAGCCGCCCCGGCAAATGCGGAAGTGCCCGAAGTCGGGTCCGCGCGGATCGGCAGCGCCTTCGCTTTGGGCGTACCAGGATTTGTTGAACCAGTCCCAGCACCATTCCCACACGTTGCCGCTCATGTGGCGAAGCCCCAGGCTGTTGGCCTGCATGTCGTTGGCCCCGACCGTACGGCGGCGGTACGGCCCGGGCTGATAGTAAGGCTTTTCCGGCGCATTGGGGTTGTAATTGGCCGAAGCCGGCGAAATGGTGTCGGCGCCCGTGGCAAAGCGGATTTTGGCGCCGCCGCGACCATCCAGCGCGCGGGCGGCATACTCCCACTCGGCTTCGGTAGGCAGGCGGTAACCGTTGGCGGTCCAGTCGGCGCTCACCTGCCAGCGCAGGGGCGGGGCGTTTTCACCGGGCAAAGGTTTGACGGCCGATGAATCGATCGTGTACACGGGCGTGTAGCCGTCGACTGTGCTGCGCCAGTTGCAGTACAGGACGGCGTCGTACCAGCTGACGTTGAACACCGGCTGCCGGCCGCGGCCCCAGCCATGGGCAGGCAGGGTGTCGCGGCCAGTGGCCAGGCAAAACGCGTCGTAGGCTTCGAAACTGACTTCCGTTTTGTCGAGGTAAAACGTGCTGACCGCGACGCTGTGTACGGGTCGCTCGGCGTTGTTGCCGGGTTCGTCGTTGAATTGGTCGCCCATCAGAAACGTACCGCCTTCGATCCGCACCAGATCGTGTACCGGCGGTTGGGCTGTCGCCGGCAAAGCGGCGGCCAAAAGGGCAAACCAAAAAAAACGGAACATGCGACCGGCTGTTAGTACGCCCACTTCAAATACAAAGCGCCCCAGGTAAAGCCTCCGCCGAAAGCCGTCAGGACGATGTTGTCGCCTTTTTTCAGTTTGCTTTCGTAGTCCCAGAGGCACAGCGGCAAAGTAGCGGCCGTGGTATTGCCGTATTTGTCGATGTTGATCATCACCTTTTCCAAGGGGAAATGCAGGTGTTCGGCCACGGAGGTGATGATGCGCATATTGGCCTGGTGCGGCACGACCCAGTTGACGTCGTCGGTGGTCATTTTGTTGCGGCGCAGCACTTCTTCGCAGGTGCTGGTCATACCTTTTACGGCTTGCACGAACACGCGTTTGCCGTCTTGCCAGGCGTAGTGTTCGCGGGCCATGACGGTTTCCATCGTGGCGGGGTGCAGCGATCCGCCGGCCTTCATGTGCAGCAATTCGCGGCCGGCGCCATCGCCCCGGAGCACAAAGTCGATGATCCCGTTGCCGTCGCGGCGGGGTTCGAGCAACACGGCCGCGGCGCCGTCGCCGAAGATGACGCAGGTATTGCGGTCGGTATAGTCGATGATCGACGACATCATGTCGGCGCCGACGACCACGACCTTGTTATACGTCTCGTTTTGAATAAATTGCGCGGCAGTAGCCAGGGTAAACAGGAAGCCCGAGCAGGCCGCGCTGATATCGTAGCCGAAGGCGTTTTTCGCACCGATTTTGTCGCAAACCGTGTTGGCGGTATCGGGGAAAACCATGTCGGGCGTCACCGTGGCGACGATCAACAGGTCGATCTCGCCGGGCTTGGTACCGGTTTTTTCCAGCAGGCCGCGCACCGCTTCCACACACATATCGGAAGTAGCCCAACCCGGGGTTTTGAGAATACGGCGTTCGCGGATACCCGTTCGGGAGACGATCCACTCGTCGTTGGTGTCCACCATTTTTTCAAGATCCTTGTTGGTCAGGCGGTCTTCCGGAACCCAGCCGTGGACGCCGGTAATGGCGGCGTGTATTTTGTGTGCCATGAATGTGCAATCGTTTTTATTCGGGGCAAAAGTAGTAAATTGGGTTTTGGGTTTTTACGACCTTAGCCCCCAGATGAAGTCGTACCTCTCTCTCGTCAAGTTTTCGCACACCATTTTTGCCATGCCCTTCGCGCTGACGGGCTTTTTTATCGCCACCCGCGAACAGGGAACAGGCGCGCTCCGCTGGCAACTTTTATTACTCGTGGTGCTTTGTATGGTTTTTGCGCGCAGCGCCGCCATGGGTTTCAACCGCTGGCTCGACCGCGATATCGACGCCGTCAATCCGCGCACCCGAATGCGGGAGATACCGGCGGGGGTGATTTCTCCCCGCGCCGCCCTGTTTTTCGTGTTGGTCAATTGTGCGCTTTTCGTAGCGGCCACATTCTTTATCAATCGCCTGTGCTTTTACCTGTCGCCCGTGGCGCTGGCCGTTGTACTGGGTTACAGTTACACCAAACGGTTTACCTGGCTATGCCACTTCGTACTGGGTCTTGGCCTGGCCTTGGCGCCAGTGGGCGCATACCTGGCCGTGGCGGGGCATTTTGCCTGGTTGCCGGTGTTGCTGGGCCTCACGGTTTTGTTCTGGACGGCCGGTTTCGACATCATTTATGCCTTGCAGGACGAAGAATTCGACAAGTCGCAGCAACTTTATTCCGTACCGGCCTGGCTGGGAAAGGCACGCGCCTTGCGTTTGTCCGAGGGGCTGCACCTGCTTTCCGCGAGTTTTTTATTGACGGCCAACTGGCTGCTGCATAAGCAACTGGAGCCGGCCGGCTGGCTGGCCTGGGGCGCGACGGGCGTCTTCCTCGGGCTGCTATTGTACCAGCATCTATTGGTAAAACCCAACGACCTGCGGCGGGTCAATCTGGCTTTTTTCACCACCAATGGCATCGCCAGCCTGATCTTCGGCGCGTTGACCATTCTCGATTTGTACGTCTAACAGCCATATGATGAAGCAAAAACAACTTTTATCCTTCCTGATTCCCCTGCTGTTGGGCTGGATGGCCTGCCAAACGCCGCAAGCTGCGCCGCCCGCCGCACCCGACCTGTACACCGCCATTACCGACCAACAAGCCGCTTACGACTCCGTTTTTGCCCAAAAAATCGGCGCCGACGAATACGGCATGAAGCCTTACGTGATGGCTTTTCTGAAAAGAGGTCCTAACCGCGGCCAGGACTCGGTCACCGCCGCGCAATTGCAAAAAGCGCACCTCGACAACATCGGCCGGCTGGCTGAAATGGGCAAACTGGTGGTTGCCGGACCGTTTATGGACACCGGCGCCGTGCGCGGCATCTACATCTTCGACGTGCGGAGCGTGGAAGAAGCCCGAGAACTGACCGCCACCGATCCCGCCATTCAGGCCGGGCGGCTGGTGATGGAGTTACATCCCTGGTACGGCTCCGCCGCGCTGCCCCTGCTGTTGCCGCTGCACAAGCGGTTGGAAAAAACCGACATTTCCCAATAGATGAAAAATATCGCCGTATTTGCCTCCGGAACCGGGAGCAATGCCCGCAAACTGATCGAATATTTCAAACAATCGCCCCTTGGGCGGGTCAGCCTCGTCGTGTCGAACAAGGCCAATGCGGGTGTGCTCGACATAGCCCGTGAGCATGGCGTCGAAACGGCGCTGATCACAAGGGCCGGGTTTTATGAAAACGACGATTTTTTACAGGTTTTACGAGAAAAAAAGATCGATTTTATCGTTCTGGCCGGTTTTTTATGGCTGGTTCCGGCCTGGCTGGTCAAAGCCTACCGCGGCCGGATAGTGAATATTCACCCCGCCCTTTTGCCCAAATACGGCGGTAAAGGCATGTACGGCATACACGTGCACGAAGCCGTGGTAGCCGCCGGAGAGCGGGAGTCGGGGATCACCATTCACCAGGTGAATGAGCACTACGACGAGGGCGATACGATCTTCCAGGCCCGTTGCCCGGTGTTGCCCGGCGACACGGCAGCCGACCTGGCCAAACGCGTGCTGACGCTGGAACACCGGCACTTCCCGGAAGTGGTGGAACAGGCGCTGGCGACTTTGTAATCATGGTAAAAATGCAAACCGCATACCGCTGTATCATCTGGGCATTGTGCCTGCCCCTGGCCTTGTTCGGCCAGGATACCGGGCAACTCGTCAGCCGGGCCGAAAAAGCCTGGGCAGCGGGGCGTTATCTCGAAGCGGCGGAAAATTTCGAACGGGCCGGCCGCCTGCAAACCGATCGACCCATATTGCTGAACAAAGCCGCGGAGGCGTATTACCTGGCGCGGAATTATGAAAAAGCCGCCGATTGTTACCGCCCTTTGCGGCAATACTCCGACCGCTATCCGCTCACCGGACTGCGCTATGCAAGAGCCCTAAAACAAAGCGGCCGGTACCCGGAGGCACGAGAGGCATTCCGGCATTATTTGTCGGCCTACAAAGGCGAATATCAATCGACGGTCGAAACGGTGGTGGCGCTGGAAATACAGGGCTGCGACTGGGCGCTTCAACAGGCCAATGATACGCTGACCAATCCGTCATTCCTTACCGCCATACCCCTGCCGACGCCGGAAAAGGCCAAAGGCAACGCCTTTGCGCCCATCGCTTTCAGCAGCGAGGTGCTGTATTTTTCCTTCAATGTAGAAGGCCAAAACTTTGCGTCGCTGTGGCGGATCAACCGTCCTTCGGCCGACTGGGCGGCTCCGATACCGGCTTCCGGTTTGCCGGCCGAGGCCGGGCGGAATTTTTCCAGCGGCGCCTTCTCGCCCGACGGTCAGCGGTATTACTGCGTACAATGCCTGGATGCCCAGCTGCCGGAAAACGCCGTATCCAAAAGCCCGGCCGACCGCCTAAATTGCAAAATACTGGCGCTGCGGAAAACCGAAAACGGCTGGACCAACCCGGAGCCGCTGCGCGATTACGTCAACTGGCCCGGAAGCACCAACCTGGCGCCGGCCATCGTGCATGAAAACGGACAGGAACTCCTTTTCTTCGCCAGCAACCGGCCGGGCGGCTACGGCGGTCTCGACCTGTACGTCTGCGAGCGCCCGCTGGCCGCCGACGATTTCGATTTTTCCCTGCCGCGCAACCTCGGGGCCTTGGTCAATACGGCCGGGGATGAAACCACGCCGTTTTTCGACAGCGCCGCACAAACGCTTTTTTTCAGCAGCAACGGCTGGTTGTCGATGGGCGGCTACGACGTATTCCGCTCCCGGCGCGATGCACAAACCTGGGGGCCAACCGAGAACATGGGCCTGCCCTGGAATTCGCCGGCCGACGACCTTTGGTATGTTCCGGGTCCCGAGGGGCATCGGGGATATTTGTCGTCCAACCGGCGTACATCTGCTGATCAATCAACGCTTTACGACCGTATTTTTGAAATAGCGCCCGAGCAAACCCGGCTTTTTCTCAGCGGAGAAGTGATCGATGAGAACGGTACACTGCTGCCCGGTTGTCTGATCGGTCTGTACGAACAAAGCCCCGACGGCGAGATACAACTGGTTCAGTTGCAGTCGGCCGCCGACGGGCGTTTTCGTTTTCGCCTGCTGCCGGGCAGTACCTATGCCGTGGAAGCCAGTCGCGAAGGCTACCGCACCGCCCGTGCCACGCTGGGCCAGCCCAACCGTACGCCCGAGGGGTATGCGCTGACGCTACTGTTGCGCCGCTTGGCTACTCCGGCCCCACCGGCTCAGGTTCCGGCGGAAGACAAGGGCGGCGAAAAAGCGCCGTAGGAATTTTTTACCGCCCACTTGCAACATTCTCCTTTCTTTTGCCGCATGTCGGTACGCGATCTCATACGACTGATTCGTCTGGAACACTGGGTCAAAAACCTGTTCCTTTTCCTCCCGGCTTTTTTTGCCGGCCGCTTGCTGGAGCCGGATTTGCTGCTCCGGACAGTGCTGGGGTTCCTGTCGTTTTCGCTCATTGCTTCTGCCGTGTACGTGCTCAACGATTTGATCGATGCGCCGCAGGATCGCAATCATCCCGACAAATGCAAACGCCCCATTGCCAGCGGCGTCATTGCCCCCCGGACGGGAGTCGCGCTGGTGATTCTGTTGCTCGGCACGGGTACCGGACTGGCCGTCATACTCGATGCCACCTTTGCCGGCATTGCGTTTTTGTACTTCATTATCAATGTGTTCTACTCATTTTCCCTGAAACACATCGCCCTGATCGACGTCTCGCTGATCGGGCTCGGCTTTTTGTTGCGGGTATTCGGCGGGGGCACCGTGGCGGGCGTGGCCGTATCGCACTGGCTGATCGTGATGACGTTTTTGCTGGCGCTCATTCTGGGGCTGGCCAAACGACGGGGCGAATACGTGATCGCCACGGGCGGGCAGTCGTTCCGCAAGGCACTGGAAGGCTACAACCTGCCTTTTCTCGAACAAAGCATGGTCGTATGTTCCACCGTGGCGATCGTAGCCTACATCATGTATTGTTTTTCGCCGGAGGTGACCGAGCGGATTGGCAGCGACAAGATTTTTTACACGGCATTTTTTGTGATCCTGGGCATCCTGCGCTACCTGCAACTCACGCTGGTATTCGAACGCACCGAATCGCCCACGCGGGCCCTGCTGCGCGACGCATTCCTGCAAATCGTGCTGCTGGGTTGGATCGGGTGTTTTGTATGGTTGTTGTATGGGAAGAAGTGGTGGGGGATGTGATTGCTACTATTTTACCAATGCAGATTTTGGGCTTGTCCAGACGGTTGTGCAGGAATAATTTGGCGTAAAGATTAATTCCCGGCAATGTGCAAACGACATCTTTTCTTTCGCTCAACCTTCAAATAATGCTGTCATGAAAAACGCTGCGCCCCGCTCCATTATCTTCATCTTTTTACCTTTTTTTTTCGTTGGCAGCCTAAAAGCCCAACTGTTTGAAAAAGTTCATCTGGCAAATAACTATGTCAAGTTTATTACTCCCCCTAATGTACTCGCTCTTTCGAATGGCAACTATCTTATCTCAAGTAAGAACTTACCGTACAGTTATTCACGATTTTTCAATAGTTCCGGCATGCCACTTTCGCCCCAACCTGGCGCTGTATATGCTGCAAACCTGATGCTCGAAACACCGCAAGGAAATATTCTTGTTACTCAACACGGTTTTTGTCTTAACACGACCGAAGACTTTTTTTCCCTATTTTCTCCAACGGCAAATGCTTATTTGTGGAAGGAAGGACAAAACAACTTAGGATTGCACCCATATAAAGGAAAACTACTTGCCATGTGTGGAGAGGAAAATTTCTTCTGGTACGGCGGAAACCGACTGGATAAGTACCGGTTGTCGGACGCTTCAAAAGTCATTACCTACAACATAGGAAACTATGACTGCACCATGATGTACCCGCTGGTCGATTCAAGCGAGTGGGTTATGGCCGGCGCCAGCGGGATATTCAAATTAACCATTGCCGATTCTACAGCCTACTTGCAACAATTGACCAACGACTCCATCGCGGCAATGACGCCCTGGCTGGATGGCGCTGTACTGGCCTTGAGCAAGTCCGGTACTTTTTATGAAATATCCGATGCCGGGCTCAGTACATTGGGAAGCCTGAGTTCGAACGCGGTTCGTATTTACAACATGGTGATACTGAACGAGCAATGTTTCGTATTCGGATATTCCCAGGAGACAAACGCCCAAATGCCTGCTATCTGGAAGTACGACAACACATTAAATCTGGCAGACTCCACGCTTTTCGGATCGCCCACCTGGTATAATTTAAGAATGGCAGCCCATGACAATCAAATTGTAGTCGTAGCCGTGGATCGCGTTTCTGATTTCATATTCTTTCAACAACGCTTCCCTTATTTCATACTTAAATCGTTCAACACAAATCTGGAATCTTTCAGTGACCCACGCGATATAGCCATTGATAATATTGAATACAACGGGCTAAATCAAACCAGAGTTAACAACTGTCCGGGAGGATTCAAGGTATACAATGTCAAGCCCGATAATGTGCAAATAACCGTATCCAATCGAGGTACTGAGACCATCGACAGTTTCAGTCTTGTTACAGAAAATACCAGATATTTATGTAGTGGCATGTGTGGAATGGTCACCCAGCAGTGCATAAAACAGAGTTTTACCGGACTTGATTTACAGCCAGGAGAGTCCACCACTATTTCTCCGGATTATCCAGGATTTAATTTTGTTACCGGCTTGGCGGCCTCTCCTCTTGCGAAAAGATATAACTTCTTTATTATACTCCCCGATAACAAACTGGATTATACGCTGTTCAACAATAGTTTTTTATCTCCGGAAATCGCAACGACCATTCCTGACGACGAATTATCGACGCCTCAACCCTCTTGCTTTCCCAACCCGGCAGGCGAACATCTGTCGATAGTCGGCTACCCGAAGACCAACCAGCGTGTCGAAGTTGTCATCTTCAACTTTGCCGGACAAACGATACAATCCGCTGCAGTGAACACCGACGCCGAAGGCCGCACCCAAATCGACATCGGGCGATTATCGCCGGGGATGTATTGGCTGAAAATGGAGGATTTAAGTTTGAAATTCGTCAAACAATAAGCCCTCCCCCACTCCGTCCGATCAATTCCCGGACCACACGCACAAGTTCTTCCCGCTGCGTTTCCACCGCCGCCCGGCTCTCGAAAAAAGCCAGGCGGCGGTCTTTGTATTCGCCCCTCAGCAGCGGCGAAGCAATTTCGACGATGGCCGGATGGTGAAATATCAGCCGGATGACTTTTTTGTCGTGCAGGTTGAACGTCAGTAAATCCGCCTGCGTGTAGTAACTCGGCGCATTCCATTTGATGCGCTCCGACAGGCCGGGGTGCGCCGAGCGGATGATGTCGCGGAGCAACTCCACCTCTGCCTTCAAAGGGTGGTCGAGGGCCTGCATGTAGGCGATTACTTTGTCTGCGTCGGTCATAATGGCATCAGGATTTGGGTTGATAACGCATCCCGATGATGCCGCAGGCGAAAGCCCGGGCTTCCACCAGATCGAGTGCCTGGCGTTCGGCGCGCGCACGGAAAATGGGCATGCCGGCGCCCAGGATCACCGGGTTGACAAACAGGTTGTACTCGTCGATCAATCCCTCGCGAACGAGGCCCGAAACCAGTTCGGCGCCGCCATAAACGATGATGTCGCCGCCATCGAGGGCTTTCAGCCGGGCCAACTCGCCGCGCAGGTCGTCTCCGGCCAGTACGGTTTGCGGCCAGGGGGAGTTTTCCAGGGTTCGCGAAAAAACGACCTTGGGCGTTTCGGTCATTTTTCGGGCAAAATCGCCTTCTTCCGGCGTCGGATTGGCGGCAGCATTGGCCCAGTGCGGGATAAAACCTTCGGCGAGGTGGCGGCCCAGCAGGATACAATCGACTGTTTGCGTGAGCTGATCGACGTAGTTTTTCAGCTCGTCGTCCCAGTTCCATACCATCCAGTCCATTTCACCATTGGGGCCCGCGACGTAGCCGTCGAGCGAGACTTGCATTTGAAGTTTTACTTTTCGCATGACAGGGTAGTTTTTGTGTAACGGCGCAAAGGTCCGCCTTTTTAAACAAAATGTATTTTTAAAAACGACTGGAACAGGGGGTGTTTGCGACAAATTGTAGCGACTACCATTCAATAGGAATGTTGGCTTTTCTTTGCAGTTATATCCATACGCCTGCCATGACCAACAAACAAATTGCCAACGCCTTCGACGAACTCGCCAACCTGATGGAATTGCACGGCGAAGACGAATTCCGCATTCGCTCCTACCGCAATGCCTATCTCACCCTGCGCAAAGTGGATCGTCCGCTGGCCGAACTCGACGACACCGAACTAAAAGCCATCAAAGGCGTGGGCGATGCTATTGCCAAAAAAATTCGCGAACTGGTCGGTACCGGTAAAATGCCCACCCTGGAAAAATACCGCGAAAAAACCCCTCCCGGTGTCGTGGAAATGCTGGATGTGAATGGTTTCGGCCCCAAAAAAGTCGCCGTGGTATGGCACGACATGGGCATCGAAACCATCGGCGAACTGTGGTATGCCTGCAATGAAAACCGTCTGGTCGAGTACAAGGGCTTCGGCCTGAAAACCCAGGAAGACCTCAAACAAAAACTGGAATACTACCTCCGCAGCCGCGACAAACTCCACCTCGACGCGGCGGAAGAAGAGGCCGACTTCGCCTGCGCCTGGCTCACGGGCAAACTGAGGGGCGCATTCGTGGCGCCTGTCGGCGATGTGCGCCGCCGCTGTCCGGTAGTGGATACCATCGAAATCCTGGTCGGCTTCAACGGCCCGATGGACGGTATATTCGACGAGCAACATTTCCGCCTCGAACGCGAAGACGACAACCTCTTCGTCGCGCACCTTGAAAACGGAACGCCCATCACGGTGCACCGCTGTATTCAGGAGGAATTCGGCTCAAAACTGTTTCGTTTCACCGGTTCGACCGATTTTCTCGATCACTTCGTGCAAACGAATCCAGGCCTGAATTTCAAGGGCTTGCGCACCGAACACGAGGTGTTTGAAAAAGCCGGGCTGCCGTTTATCGTCCCCGAACTGCGCGAACACCCTTCGGTGATCGATCTGGCCCGAAAAAGCCAGTTGCCTGCCCTGGTGGAAGAACACGATCTGCGCGGCGTCCTGCACGTGCACACGACCTGGAGCGACGGCCTGCACACACTGCGCGACATGGCGGAGTACGTCCGCTCGCTCGGCTACGACTACATCGGCATCACCGACCACAGCCAGTCGGCCTTCTACGCCAATGGCCTGAAACCCGACCGCGTGCTCCAGCAAATGGCCGAAATCGACGCCCTCAACGCCGAACTGGCGCCTTTCCGCATCTTCAAGGGCATCGAAAGCGATATCCTCAACGACGGCGAGCTCGACTACGAACCCGAGCTGCTGGCCCGCTTCGACTTTGTCATCGCATCGGTGCACTCCAACCTCAAAATGAGCCGCGAAAAAGCCACGGAGCGCGTCCTGCGTGCCATCGAAAACCCGCATACCCGCATCCTGGGGCACCCGACCGGCCGGCTCCTGCTCAGCCGCGAAGGTTACCCGCTCGACTGGGAAGCCATCCTCGACGCCTGCGCCCGCCATCAGGTGGTCATCGAACTCAACGCCAACCCCTATCGCCTCGACATCGACTGGACCCTGATCCCGGAGGCGACCCGCCGGGGCATCCCCATCAGTATCAACCCCGACGCGCACAGCAAAGACGGGGTACACGATACCCGCTACGGCGTATTTGCCGCGCGAAAAGGGGGGCTGACGGCCGCTCAATGTTTGAACGCCAAAAGCCTGGAGGATTTTTCGGGGTGGCTTTTGAAAAAATAAAACACGGGGCTCGCACGCCATCGCATACAAGCCCCGTAGATACGAAGTAATCGCCGCGTATCAGAAATACGAGCGGAAATTCAGCCGGAACGAGCCGTCGGTGAGTTCCTTTTTATTGCCAAACTCGTCGTACAAGGTGCACTTCACGGTGCCGGTGATCGTCTGGCTCAAACCGAAAATATCGTTGGCTTCTTCCGATTTGGTGATCGTAAACTGCGCGCCGCTCTGGGCGCCTTTTGCGCTCGAATAGTACCCGGAAGCGTCGATGTACACGACCTGCACGCCTTTGCCGCCCGCGGCTTCATTTAAAAAAGCCTGGGTGCCCGTGGGGAAAAGGTCGTTGTACAGGGTTTCTTCATCGGCGCAATCGCCGTCGAAATAGCTGACAAAATCGATTCCGCTTTGCGGGAACACGTTCTGGTCGAAAGCCCCCAGATAAGCGCCGTAATCGAACACGCAATTCGGCGTGCCGATGCTGCCGCTGTTGGAAGTGGACATCTCGATGTCGTTGGTCGGGGTGGCTTCAAGGCGGAAGGATTCGCCATCGATTTTGCCCAGGATGTAAAATTCGGCATCGGAGGTATTCTGGTCGTCGTCGTTCTTGTCTTTTTTACAGGCTGTAAAGGCTAAAAACAAGGTCAGGAAAAGCAATAAGTGATGTTTCATGAAAAAAGCATTTAGATGAAAAGATGCCCGAATATCCACCCGGTCCCGTCATTGTTACACTTCCGACGGGCTTTTTTTTGGCAGTTTTGTGAAAATAAACACTGTTCAGTATATTTGCAGCGTTAATCAAGGACTATGGGTATCATTGAAAGAAAAGAACGCGAAAAAGAAGAAATGCGCCGGCTCATTCTCGACGCTGCCCTGCGGCTTTTTCGGGAAAAGGGGCTCGATGCGGTCAGTATCCGGAACATTGCGGAGTCGATCGAGTACAGTCCGGCCACCATTTATTTGTACTACAAAGACAAAAGCGAGATACTCTCCGCCCTGCAATACGAAGCGGCAGCAGTCAAACGAGACCATGTGATGCCGGCAGCCGCCATCGAAAATCCCTGGGAACGGCTGGTCGAGTTCGGGCGGCGGTACGTCGACTTCGGCATGAAACACCCCGACTTGTACGACCTGCTTTTCATCACGCGGGCGCCAATGGAATTCATTGAAAATCAGCAATGCTGGACCCTCGGCATGGCTGTGCACAGCTTCTTTACCGAAACGGTGCAAGCCTGCGTCGACCAGCGCTATTTCAAAAGCACCGATACCGAGACGATCGCCTACACGCTCTGGTGCCATGCGCACGGACTGGTTTCGCTGTTTGTCAGGGAGCGTATGCGGATGTATCCGGAGGAGAAGCGGCAGGAACTGGCCCAGAAGTCTTTTGCCATGATCGTGAAAATGGCGGAAAGCATCTGATGCATTTGGTCCGGCAGTTTTGACGGTCCATCCCCGAAAACCGGCCGCTCAACGGTTTATAGTTGCCCGACACGTACGCAGTGTCTTTTTTTGCCCCAATTACTGAACACTGTTTATTAATCTAATACCGTTATTTACCTTGTTCATGTTACGGAAACTACCTTTTATGCTGTTGTTGGTTGTTTGGGCTGCCCGGCTGGCGGCCCAACAGTACGCTTCACCGGTTCTGGACGAATACCTTCGCCAGGGGCTTGCCAACAACCTGGGTTTAAAAACCCGCCATCTCGAATGGCAAAAAAGCCTGGAATCGATCCGGCAGGCCCGAAGCTTTTCCTCCCCTACCGTTCAGTTCAACGCCAACTACACCCGCGCCATCGGCGGCCGCAGCATCGACCTTCCGATCGGCGACCTGCTCAACCCGGTTTATATGGCGCTCAACAGCCCTCAGCGCGTTGACAATCAGAGCATTCAGTTTTTGCCTGATAATTTCCACGAAACGAAATTCAAGATTGCCTATCCCTTGTTCAACTCCGACCTGCGCCACAACCGCCAGATTCAACACCACCTGTCGGACAGCAAGGAAGCGGAAAAACGCGCCTACGAACAGCAACTCCGCTATCAAATTACGATCGCCTATCTCCGCTACCTGCAATCGGTGGAGGCCGAAAAGATCTGGATCAATTCCCGCAACGTACTCACCGAATTGCGCCGCTTCAACGAATCGCTGGTCAAAAACAACGTGGCCACCCGCGACGTCGTGGCCACGGCCGACTACGAACTAAGCAAGGTCGACAAGGAGGTGTACAGCCTGCGCAGCAACCAAAATACCGCCAGAGCCTATTTCAACTTTCTGATCAACAGAGACTTGCAAGCCGACGTCACCCTCGACACCGCGCTGCTCCGCCGGCCCTTGCCCCAGTATGCCCTGCCGGAACTGATTACCTATGCCCAGCAGCACCGCCAGGAGTTTGCCGCGCTTCAGTCGGGCATTCAGGCTTCCGAATCGGCCCAGCGGCTCCAGGAAGCCAACCGCGTACTGCCGGATGCCTATATCGGCGGCGAAATCGGTTTTCAGGGCTTCGGGTATACGTTCGACAAGGAACAAGCCTATGCGATCGGACAGATCGGTGTGACCTACGACCTCTTCAACGGCGGTCAGAACAAAACCAAAGTGCAACAGGCCCGCATCGAAACCGAACGTATTCGCAACCAGTACGCCGAGGCAGAGCAACAGATCGCCTTGCAGGTCACCCAGGCCTGGAACGAACTGGAAGCCGCCAAATACAGCTGGCAAACCGCGCAGGCGGGGCTGAAAGCCGCCGAAGAATCCTTCCGGATCGTCAACAATAAATACCGCGCCAACCAGGCCCTGCTGCTCGAATTTCTCGAAGCCCAAAACCGCGTCACAACCGCCCGTCTGCAGGTTTCACTGGCCTGGACCGACGTTTTGATCCAGGAAGCAGAACTCCGCAAAGCGGCCGGCATGTAAATCCGGCGGCATCTACCCTGTTCATATCAACCTGTCCAAACATTTATCAATCCTCTCCACGATGAATCGTATTTCCCTGCGCTCCGTTATACCCGCCGGTCTGGTCGGACTGGCTCTGCTGGGGCTGTTTTACCTGCTTGGCGGCTGTGGCAATGCACCCGCCGTTTCGAAGACCAACCCGGACAGCCAAACATCCGACGTGCGCATCGTCGTACGTACGGCCCCGGTGCAACAACAATCCATCAGCCTGCCCATACACGCCAGCGGCATCCTGGGCTCCTCGGCCGAACAACGCCTGGCCTTCAAAATCGGCGGCGTCATCCAGCGGATTTATGTGGATGAAGGCGACGTGGTGCGCCCCGGCCAGTTGCTGGCCGTGCTCGATAAAACCGAGATCGACGCCCAGGTAGCACAAGCCCAACAAGGACTTAGCAAAGCCGAACGCGACCTGGCGCGGGTCAACGGGCTGTACCGCGACAGCAGTGCCACGCTGGAATTGCTGGAAAATGCCACAACCGGGCGCGACGTAGCCCGCGAAACGGCCCGTATCGCACAATTCAACCGCCAGTACGCTGAAATCCGCGCGACCCGAGGCGGCAAAATCATCCGAAAATTGATGAACGAAGGCGAAATCACCGGTCCGGGCACCCCCGTGCTGGTGCTTTTTGAAACCGGCAACGACGACTGGGTGGTCCGGATCAATGTCAGCGACCGCGACTGGGCGCGGCTCAACCTCGGCATGAGCGCGCAAGTCGGCATGGATGCCTATCCGGAAACCCGCTTTACCGGTAAAGTGAGCGACCTGGCCCCCGCCGCCGACCCCGCTACGGGGCTTTATCCCGTGGAGATCAAGGTCGCGCCGCAAGGCAAACGTTTTGCACCGGGCCTGTTCTGCACCGTCGACGTGTCACCCCCGCAAGCCCGCGGTTATGCCGTGGTGCCGGTGGAAGCCATCGTCGAGGGGGAGGGCAAATCGGCGTATGTGTACGTGATCGGGCCCGATGGCGAATCGGTACGGAAAGTGCCGGTGCAGGTCGCATTTCTCGAAGGCGCCCGGGTCGTCATCGCCGGCGGACTGGAAAACGTGTCGGAAGTAATTACCACCGGCGCGCCATATCTCACGGAAAAAAGCCGCGTGCGGCTGTAGTCAACACTAAACCATGAAAATCGCAGAATTTTCCGTTAAAAACAGCCAGTTCACCTTCATTGTCTTCCTGGCCGTCATGGCCCTGGGAATTGGCTCTCTGCTCAATATGCCCCGCGCCGAAGATCCGAAATTCGAAGCGCCCGGGTACAGCATCATTATCGTATGGCCGGGCGCAGGGCCGGCCGAAGTGGAAGACAAAATCACCGACCCCGTGGAAGCCAAACTGGGCGCGCTCGAAGACATCGACCGCATGCGCTCCTATTCTTCCAACGGTCTGATGGCGCTCACCCTCGAATTCAAACACGGCAACGATCCCGACAAAAAATACGAGGAAGTGATCCGCGAGATCAATAGCCTGCGGGTGGATCTGCCCCAGGACCTTTATCGCGTCGAAATTCAGAAATTTTCCGCCTCGGACGTCGCCATGATGCAACTGGCCATTATTTCTGAAAATGCCAGCTGGGACAACCTGCGCCGCGAGGCCGAACGCCTGGAAACCCGGCTGGAAAAAATTCCCGGCCTGAAAGGCGCCGACACCTGGGGCTTCCCCAAGCGCGAAGTGCGCGTCAGCCTCAACCTGCCCAAAATGGCGGCCGAGGGCATACCGGTCAGCCGTGTGCTGGGCGCCATGCAAAGCGAAAATATCGCCATTCCCGGCGGTTCGGTCAACCTGGGCGAACGCCAGTTTTTCGTCGAAACGAGCGGCGACTATCAAGACATCGAAGAAGTACGCAATACGGTGATCAATACCAACGGGCCGGGTAAAGTATTGTTTCTCAAAGACCTGGCTGCCGTCGAATACGCCTACGAAGAGCCCCGCCACCTGGCCTCGTTCAACGGCGCCCGCGCGGTATTCGTCACCGCCCGCATGAAAAACGGGCAGAACATCACCGCGGTCGGCGCCGAGGTCAACCAAGCCCTCGACGAGTTCCGTGCCGACCTGCCGGCCAATATGGATTTTCAGAAGGTATTCGACCAGGAGGATTCCGTGCGCAAGCGCTTGGGGCGTTTTGCCAAAGATTTCGGCATCGCCATTTTGCTGGTGCTGCTCACCCTCCTGCCGCTGGGCACCCGCGCCAGTCTGGTCGTGATGATCTCCATCCCGCTGTCGATCGCCATCGGTTTGTTTGCACTCGACCAACTCGGCTATTCGCTCAATCAGCTCAGCATCGTGGGCCTGATCATCGCCCTGGGCATTCTGGTCGACGACTCGATCGTGGTGGTGGAAAATATCGAGCGATGGCTCCGGGAAGGGACCAAACGCAAGGACGCGGCAATACTGGCCACGCGCCAGATCGGCCTGGCGGTACTCGGCTGTACGGCTACCCTGATCCTGGCATTCCTGCCCCTGGTGTTCCTGCCGGAAGCCTCCGGCGATTTTATCCGGAGCCTCCCGATGGCCGTGGTATGTACCGTACTGGCCTCCCTGTTCGTGTCGCTCACGATTGTGCCGTTTTTGGGCAGCCGCCTCTTGTCGGAACACGAAGATCCGCGCGGCAACCTGTTCCTGCGCGGCATGAAATGGCTGATTTCCAAATCATACGCCCGCCTGCTCACTCTCGGTTTGAAATTCCCCGGCTGGACGATGGTCGTTTCCGCGCTCATCTTTTTCGGTGTGCTCGGCATTGCGGGCAAGGCCGGGTTTGCGCTGTTTCCCGCCAGCGAACGCCCCATGTTTCTCATCGATATTGAAACTGCCCCGGGCACCAATCTGGAAAAAACGCAGCGGGTAGTCAACATGGTCGATTCGGTGCTGACGACCTACATGCCCGATGATTTGAGAACCAACCCGGATGAAGCAGCCTATGCTGCTTCGCGGCGATACCCGGGCAGCGGCGCGCCTGCCCGTATTATTTCTTACACCTCCAATGTCGGGCGCGGCAATCCGAGGATTTATTACAACGTCATTCCGCGCAATGAAAGTCCCGATTACGGACAGGTATTTATTCAATTGCAGGAACGCACGCCGCCGCCCAAAAAGGTAGCCCTGATCGATGAGTTGCGGGAAAAATTCAAATCCATTCCCGGCGCGACCATTACAGTCAAAAACTTCGAACAAGGCCCACCCATCGAGGCGCCGGTGGCAATCAGGCTATTCGGCGAAAACCTCGATACCCTCCGGCGCGTAGCCGGCCAGGTAGAAACCATGATCGCGGGCATCGAGGGAACCATTTACGTGGACAATCCGATTGCTTCGATCAAAACCGACCTGCAGGTAAAAATCAACAAGGAAAAAGCCGTGGCCATGGGTGTACAAATCGCGGAAATCGACCGCATGGTGCGCCTGGCAATCGCCGGTCTGCAGGTGGGCAGTTTTTCCACGCCCAACGGCGACGACTACAACATCAGCGTCACCCTGCCCAAAGAGAAGACGTTTGCCGACCTGGACGTGTTTAAAAACCTGTACGTCAACAGCGTCACGGGCGCCTCCGTGCCGCTCAATCAGGTTGCCGACCTCGAATTCCGGCGCTCGCCCAACACCATTACGCACTACGACAAAGACCGCTACACCCTCGTGAGCGCTTTTGTCAAAAGCGGGTATTTTGCGCAAAGTATCAACACGGAAATCGGCGAAAAACTGGCCGCGATGGATTTTCCCAAAGGTTATGGCTACGTGATCGCCGGCGAGGTGGAAAGCAGTCAGCGCTCTTTCGGCGGCATGGGCACCATTATCCTGATTACCGTTTTCGGTTTGCTGGCCGTTTTGATCCTGGAATTCAGGACTTTCCGCAGCACCGTCATTGTATTGTCGGTGATTCCGCTGGGAATCATCGGGGCGGTGTTGGCGCTGTTGCTGACGGGTTACCCCTTCTCTTTTACAGTGGTGGTGGGCTTGATCGCACTCATGGGTATCGAGGTGAAAAACTCCATTTTGCTGGTCGACTTCACCAACCAGCTTCGCGTCGAAGGCCGGGGGCTCGACGAAGCGATTCAGGAAGCCGGCGAGATTCGTTTCGTACCGATTTTGCTCACCTCCATGACGGCTATTGGCGGCCTCATCCCGATTGCCGTGGAGGAAAACCCGCTGTACTCGCCTTTGGCTTACGTGCTTATCGGGGGACTTATTTCGTCTACCCTGCTGTCGCGGATCGTGACGCCGGTGTTGTACAAATTGCTGGCGCCGAAAGTGGGAGAGGGATGAGGGATGAGGGATGATGAATGATGAATGATGAATGATGAATGATGAATGATGAATGATGAATGATGAATGATGAATGATGAATGATGAATGATGAATGATGAATGATGAATGATGAATGATGAATAAATGGCTGATAAACTTTTATAAACCCTTTATCAACCCTCATCAACCCATTATAAAAAGGGCCGTCTCACCTCCCGGTAAGACGGCCCTTTTTTATTTTTTACAGCTGTTGAACTCAGTCGGCGCGGCCGGCGGTCAGTTCATCCTGTAATTTTTTCAGGGCGTCCCATTCACCGCGGTCGGCCAGGTCGGCCTGTTGGGGCCAGGTACCCGGGTCGTGAATCTGGTAGGCGGAGCCGGCGGCGTCGAGGATTTCGCGCAGGCGTTCGACGGCTGTATCGGCGAGTTGGCGCCAGGTTCTGATATCGGCATTATTGAGCAGTTCGGCGATTTTCGGGCCGATGCCTTCCACGATTTTAAGGTCGTCGGTTTTGTATTTCGTACCGGCAAACAGGATGGTTGCGGCGGCGGCGGCCACGCTTTTGGCGGCTTTGCCGCTACCGCCTGTACCGGTGGTTTGTTCGCGCAAGGCATTGCGTTCGCTTTCGCACATCATGAGGTCATCGCGAAGTTTGTGCAATTGGTTGTTTTTGCTGTCCAGGTCAGCTTCGATGGCGGCATAGCGCACACGGAGGTCGGTCAGGTCGCCTTCGAGTTTGCCGTTGGCGGTGGTGAGGTTGGCGACCTGGTCGCGCAGCGGCCCGACTTTATACCAGGCATAGGCGGCCAGCCAGCCCAGGAGGAAAGGCAGGAGACAAAGCGCGAGCGCAGTGGGCAAATGGTCCCAGAAACTGCATTGGAGGAGGATATAAGCAAACATGGTGGTTGTTGTTTTGATTGGTTAAAGATTGACGGTAATCACGACGCGCCGGTTTTGGTGGCGGCCGTCGTCCGTGCTGTTGTCGGCAACCGGATTGGCTTCGCCTTTGGAGTCGGTTGTGATCCGGCTGGCTGCTATACCGTTGGATTGCAGGATTTTAGCCACTGATTTGGCACGGGCGAGGCCCAGTGCGATATTTTCCTGGTCGGTGCCCACGTCGTCGGTGTAGCCTACGACATTGAAGGTAGCGGCGGTGGCTTTGTGTTTTTCACAAAGGTTTTTGAGGTATTCATCCACTTTCGGGTCGTGGTCTTTTTCCGTCGAATTGAAGGGGAAAAGCAGGATCACGTCCTTGTCTGACTCGATGATGGCGCTGTCTTCTTTTTTGAGCACCATTTTGGTCCAGGCGTAGGCAGCGGAGATTTTCGGGCCGCTGTCGGCGCTAAGGTCGTCGGCGACCAGTTTGGCGGCCAGGCGGACGCGGTTGGCCGGTATTTCGGGCGCCAGCATGTCGCGGATGGCGGCAGCGCGCGCCAAGGCGAGTTGTTCGCCGTTGGTTTCGCCGGAGCGGTAATACCCGGTAATCACGAGCGTATCGCCCTGACCGCCGCGGCCCAGCAGGGCTTTTTTCCAGTCGGGGAAATTCGGATCGGATTCGGGTTTGTCGGCATTCCAGCGGAAGAGCGGTTCACCGCTTGTCTTGACCGCCGCGGGCGTCTCTTCGCCGCAGCATTGTCGAACCATGTGTTGGTGCCAGCAGGTAGCGGCCCACATGGTATACCCGACAAAAAGCAGGGCAATAAGCCAGAGTGGAATTTTCATGTGAATTTTGATTTACGTTTTGCCAATATTCGTTTGGGCAAATATGCAAAACGTAAAATCAAAACCGGCACTTTTTTACAAAAACTTCATATTGCTCCGGCGACGTAGTCGCTCAGATAATCAAATTCTGAAGTCAGTTGTCCTTTCTCCGCGATCATTCCCCGGCGGATCACGTCGCTGTCGTAGCCTTTCAATAATTCGGGCAGAATACGTTCGAGCAGTTGGCGGCCGAAGAAAGCCGAGGCGTCGCGGGGGAGTTCGGAGGGCAGGTTATCGATCGCCATGATATCGACGGCGTGTTGTTGGTACGGCGCGCATTCCTCGCCGGTGGCCGGGTCGAAGCCGTACACCGGATCGACGATGGTGCTGGCGCGGATTGTGCTGGGCACCGAGGCGCCGGGCATGATGTCGCAGGTAATATCGGCGATTGCTTTTATCTGAAAATCAGGCTGTTGCATTTCTTCGACGGTAAAAAACGCGGGCGCTTTTTTGTCGTAAAAGATACCGTTGATGAAGAGGTCGGCCCGGCGGTAATACGGTGCGAAGGCGCTCTGGTATTCATCGGCGTGGGCGTAAAAGTGTTTTTTATCAAAAGGCTGGTCGTTGCGCCGAACGACATAATCCTGGGCGTGCAGCTGGGTAAAAACGGGTTCCTGAAAATCCTGCTGCAGGAAAGCGACCGGCGCCACCTGGCGGATACCCATGTCTTTGAGGTTTTTGGCGGCGCCTGAAGAAACGCGTCCGCCGCCTGTAAGCACGATGCGGAGGGGCGGCAGGTTCAGTTTTTCGTAAGCGGCGAGGGCCTCGGCGTAGTCGTGGCATTGAAAAAGGCGGGGCAGATGGAACTGGCCGCTGCGCTGGCCCCAGGTCCAGAGGCCGTTGTGGGCGCCCACGATACCGGCATAGAACCCGAAAGCGATGAGGCGTTCGCCGCGTTCGTTGGTCAGCACTTCATAGTCGATCAGCCGGATACGCCGTTCGAGGATGGTCTGGAGCAAGCCGCGGTTGTGCGGTTGTTTTTTGATGGTATGGGAGAAGAAGAGGTAGGTTTTGTCGGGCATCAGTTGATCGAGCGGCACTTCCTTGACCCCGATCAGCACGTCGCAATCGCTCAGATCTTCCTGTAAAGTGACCCCGTGGGCGCGGAATTCGTCGTCTTTAAAACTGCGGACGGGAGAAGGTTGCACCACGATACGAAGGGGTAGTTCGACCTGCGCCTCGGCGCATTGTTCGGGGGTGAGTGGGGAGCGGGCGTCGGGCGGGACTTTTCCCTCCCGGATAATTCCAATCTTGATCATACCAGGTCAGCGGGTTGGTTAAGGCGGCGCAAAGGTAAGCTGTCGCGGGGGCTGTAATGGCAGGGGAAAAAACATCTGTTGTAAAAATCTGCGTTTCCTGTCTGGTCCGGGAACTTTCCGAGGTTACTTTTGGTTTACCTTTGCGTCCCAACGATCGACAAGGCGGGTTAAAGTATTCGTCTTTCGTCATTGCATGGGGGCTGTTTGGTATCGACGGGAAAGAAAGTTGTTTCGTAAGCATGCCGGGGCATGAGCGGTTACCCCGTAAAAAACAACGTTCGACAATTGAATGGCAACTATCAGTATGCCATGGCTGCCTAATTCTAGCGAGTTAGAACGCCATTGTGCCGCGTGAGGGCCACGCTCAGCGTCCCCCTCTTAGCCTTGATGCCTGCTACACAGGCCGCCGCACATCATCAAAAAAGCAGGATTGCCCGAGGGAGTGTCTCGACCCAAAGGTGAAATCAAGGGGCTAAGGCGCGAACCGGTACGTCTCCGAACCTGACCCGTGCCCGACAATCTAATCGGAAACTAAGCATGTAGAAAGCGTTGCGGCGCTTTGTCCGGACGCGGGTTCGACTCCCGCCAGCTCCAC
>JAEUUU010000174.1 GCA_016787345.1 Saprospiraceae bacterium
GCAGGTTAAGTTTGAGCCTGCCTCATACTTTTTTACCAATAAAAAAAGTCCGGGCAGACTTTGCGTCGCCCGGACAACAGTAGTTAAATTCCTAACCTTAAACTACTAAAATCTGTATCCAAATTCTTGCTAAGGATCTGAATGTTTCGATCCTGATTGACTGTTGTGTTTAGAAGCGCCAGCCCAGGCTGATGTTGATCGTGCTGCCGAGATTGAGGCGTTGCATGACGTTGTCTTCCGTCTCTTCGTATTTGTGGCTGGCGTTGTTGTCCTGATAGTAAAGGAAGTCCTGGCGGAAAATATCGCTCCACGTCAGTTTCACTTCGCCGCGCTGGAAGAAGCGTTTGCTGATCTGGAAATCGAGCAGGTCGCGGTGGCGTTCGTAAATATCGGCATAACCCACCGTACCGACCTGTGCGATACGGTCGCCCACTACATTGTACACGAGTGTGGTGCTCAGGCCCCAGTTGGGCATGTTGTAGGTCAGGCCGGCGTTGACGATGTAGGGCGACTGGCCCTGCAGGGCGCGGGTCGAGTCGAAATACGATACGCCTTCCGACAGGTCGATATCCGAGCGGATAAATGCAGCATTGGTAAAGAACATGAGGTTTTCCCAGGCGCCGCCGAGGAAATCGAAGTTTTTGCGCAGTTCGACTTCGATACCGTAGTTCTGGGCCGACTGGACGTTCTGGAACGAGAAGGTTCGCGTACCGGCGCCCTGGGCGGCGAAGGTGAATTCGATCGGATTATTGAAGCGTTTGTAAAACAGGCTGAAACTGAACAACTGGTTCTGACCCGGATAAATTTCATAGCGCAGGTCGGCGTTGTAGATCGTCCCCGGGGTGAGGTTCGGGTTGCCGATTACGTTGGCGTTCAGGTAAAAGTCGTAGAAGGAGAACGGCGCCAGTTCGCGGAATTCGGGGCGGGTGACCGTTTTGGAGCCCGAAAGGCGCAGTTGGTGCCGGTCGTTGAGGCTGTAAGTGATGTTGAACGACGGCAGGAAACTGGTCACCGTCGTGTCTTTTTCAATCGGCGTACCGCTGTACTGGGCTGCCGAGATCTTTTGCTGGAAATTTTCGGCGCGAAGGCCCCAGGTTACGCGCAATTTGTCGGCGATCTTGTTGTCGAACATGACATAGGCGGCGCTCAGGTTGGATTCGCCCGTGTAGCCGTCGCTGGGGTTGGTAATTTCATCCATGATGAACCCTTTCTCGCCGATGTGGCTGGGCACGAAAAGCGAATCTTGCGGCAACGACAACAGCGAGTAATCGAACTGCAGGAAATTACCCAATACGAAGCCCATGACGCGGGCGTTGAACTCGCGGTCGCGTTTTTGATACAAGCCACCCACTTTTACCGATTGTTTTTCGCCGGCAATCGCGAAGGGAATGCTCAGGTCGATGTTGCCGTTGATCGTATTTTCCTCAAGACTGGAGTAAAAACGGCCGCTGCGATACGGGTCGGCGGAGCCAAAAGGCACGTAAGCCTGGAAGGGAATATTGACGTCGAGCGTGTCTTCAAAGTTTTTGAAGTAAAACATGCGGCGCAGCGAAGGGATGTCGCGGGTGCTGCGGTTGAATCCGCCACCCCAGTTGAGGCGCATACCTTTATCCGTCAGTTGGTGCTCGCCGTACAAACGCGAGGTCAGCAGGTGATTTTCCGTGTATTCGATTGCCGTGGAGCGCACGATGCGCTGCTGTTCGAGGTCGTTGCCCGAACGGTCGCTCACGATATTGTCCGTATTGGTGGAATAAGTAGCCTGCACGCCAACCTTGTGCACGTTGTCGATCTTTACTGCCGTGTTGAACAGGGCGCCCCAGAGGACGTTGTTTTTGAACTGGTTGTCGTTGTAGTCGAACAATTGCCCCTGGGCATCGAAGTCGGAGCGTTTGCCTTCCTGAAGGCGGTTGTTGTTGCTGTAGGAAAGCGCGATCGTGGTACCCGACTGGATTTTTTTACTTGGGTCGGTGACAAAGCCGCCGCTCAGCTGGAGGCCCAGATTGGGGCGGGCGCTGCTTTTTTCCCGGATTGCCCAGTCGTTGGGGAATAATTCGGAAAAACGGTAGCGCTCGGCTTTGGTCGCCGCTTTGAAATCGGCGGTGGCGGGAAAATTGTCGGGGATGGCGCGGGTGCCGTCGTCGATGCCCAGCCAGTCGGTTTTGCCGCCGGCAGCGCTGAGGTAGGGATTAAACGTGGTGACGTTATTGACGCCTGCGCTCACATTGGCCTGAATAAAGGATTCCTCGGGGATGTCGCGCGTGTTCAACAGGATAGCGCCGCCGGCAAACTCGCCGGGCAGGTCGGCGCTGGCGGTTTTGACCACCACCAGGTTGTCGAGCATGGCCGAGGGGAAGAGGTCGAACGAGAAGGCTTTGCGGTCGGGTTCGGTGCTCGAAAGCATGGCGCCGTTGAGCAGGGCGATGTTGTAACGGTCGTTGAGGCCGCGGATGACGGCAAATTTATTGTCCTGAATACTCGCGCCGCTTACCCGGCGGATCACGTCGCCGGTGGTGCGGTCGGGCGTGCGGCGAATGGATTCGGCGCTGATGCCGTCGCCGATGGTCGGGCTGGTTTTTTGCAGAATGGTCAGGGCGCTTTGGCTTTCGCGCTGGGCTTTGGCCACGATGACGACCTCAGTGATGGTTTCCAGTTTGGGTTCTTCGAGCGCGATGTCGACAACCGATACCTGGTTGGCTTTCACCACGATCTCTTCAATTGTTTTAGTGGAATAACCGGGGTAGTTGACGGAGACCTTGTGCACGCCCGGCGCTACGTTGCGAATCACGTAGTTGCCATCGAGGTCGGTGATGGCGCCGCCGTTGTCGTCGAGTTTGACGGAAACCCCGATGAGGGCTTCGGCGAGTTTACCATCGATGATTTTTCCGGAAATGGAGCCCGTGGTTTGGGCAGACACATAAAGGCTGCCGAAGCTGGCCAGGAGGAGGACAAGCGAAAAAATTCGTTTCATGTTTTGGACACAGATTTGTGCCGCAAAGGTCTTTTGGCTTGTCCGGGCCGATAGAAACTGAAGTTTAAGTCTAGATTAAGTTTATGTTAAGTGGCGCCCTTCGGATTCCCCGAACGAGGCCGTTTTACAGGTGTTTTAAATTAAAAAAAAATCACGCAAAGTTGCTCAGACGCCTGAAAGAAAAACCTTCCTCCTTGCGTACCCAACAACTTTGCGTGAAAATTTTACCAACTTGCGCCAAAAGACGCGCCGGCTTATTGCTTCACAAAATCACCGGCAAACGCGCCGCCTTCGCTCACCACGCGAACGCGATACACGCCCACGGGCAGTGTAGCGACGTCGAGCGTGAACACGTTGCCGTCGGCCACGGTTTCGGTACGGAGCAACTGGCCGTCGGCAGCAAATACCTGTACGGTAGCCGAGCCGATGCGCAGGCCGTTGGTGTTTTGCGCGCTGATCAGGACGCGGTCGGAGGCCGGGTTGGGCGAAACGCGCAGCGACACGGCCTCTACGGTGCTTTTACGCACAACCGTGCGGTTGTCGTCGCATTCCACCACACCGAGGTTGACGTCGTCTTTGCAGTCGGGGTTTTGGTGATCCTTCACGACAAATTCATAATTGGTTGTACCGTCGCCCTGCAGCGGGCCGATCACGATGGGCTGGGTGCTGGAATACGGGAAATTGCCGTAGTTCTGGCCGTTGCCCATCACATCGAAGCCTTCCGTGCCCACGTTTTTGTAGCGGAAGGTCAGCAGTGCGAAGAACTGGCCGCACACGCAGGGGGTGGTTTGCACTTTGAGTTTCCAGATTTTACATTCGTCGCCGGGGCATACCGGCGGTTCGAAGTTTTTGGTTTTGCAGCAGCCCGGGTTGTCGTTGATGCAAATTTTGACGCGGTCGGTGGCGCCGCCGTCGGTCGGGAAGTTTTCGATGTGCAGGGGCAGGTCGGAAAGGTTGAACGTGCCGATGTACGCGCCGCTGTTGGCAAACACATCGAACTGGTCGTCGGTCGGGTTGTCTACCTGGAAGTTGACCCAGATGTGGTAGGTGCCGTCGTCGTTGCAATCGCCGGTTTCCACCACGATATTGTAGATTTCGCAGGGTTCCGGGTTGCAATTGGGCGCCGGGAATTCTTTCACCTTGCAGCAGTTGGGGTTGTCGTTGATGCAGACTTTGATGACGTCGTTGGGGCCGTTGTTGTCGCCGGGGAAGTTCGGGATGGTCAGCGGCAGGCTCGATAACTGGAAGAAGCCCAGGTATTGTCCGTTGCCCCAAAGGTCAAAACCATTGTTGCCGGGGTTTTGTACCTGGAAATTGACCTTGACTTTATAGGTGCCATCGTTGTTGCAGGGGCCGGTTTCGACCGTCAGGTCATAGATTTCGCAGTTGCCCTGGCCCTGGCAGTTGGGCGCCGGGAATTCCAGCACTTTGCAGCAATCGGGGTTGTCGTTGATACAAACTTTGATCACGTCGTTGGGGCCGTTGTTGTCGCCGGGGAAATTCGGGATCAACAGGGGCAGGCTGCTGAGCGGGAAATTGCCGATATACTGGCCGTTGCCCCACAGGTCGAAACTACTATTGCCGGGATTTTGGACACTGAAATTGACCCAGGCTTTGTAAGTGCCGTCGTTGTTGCAATCGCCGGTTTGTACGGCGAGGTTGGTGATCTCGCAGGCATTGCCACTGCAATTCGGACCGACAAACTGTTTGATCCGGCAGCAATCCGGGTTGTCGTTGATACACACTTTTACATAGTTGCCGGTGTTGCCGCTGGAGGGGAAATTGGTGATTTGCAGCGGCAGATCGGACAGACTGTAGGTGCCGAGCACCACACCGTTGCCCAATACGTCGAACTGGTCGTCGGTCGGGTTTTGCACCTGGAAATTGATCCAGACGTTGAAAGTGCCGTCGGAATTACAATCGCCGGTTTCGACCACCAGATCGTAAATTTCACAAGGCGCATTGTCGTCGCAGGAGACCGTGCCCAGTTGCACGACGTCCTGGCAGTCCTGAAACACCAGGTCGCGCACGACAAATTCGTAGTTGGTGGTGCCATTGGCGGCCAGCGGACCAATGGTGACGGGCACGTTGCTGTACGGATAGTTACCGTAGTTTTGGCCATTGCCGAAGACCTTGAAGCCTTCCTGGCCGGTGTTTTCGTGCTGGAAATTGAGCACGACGTAAAACTGCCCGTTGGCGCAGTCGACCACCTGGGCCGTCAGGTCGAAGATGTGGCAATCTTGCGCAAAGACGGGTTTGGAAAAAAGCAGTACGGAGAGAAGGAATAACAAACGCATGGGATATAAAAATTGGTTTGTGAGAAAATGCAACCTGAACAGGCATTTTCAGATCGGTTGCTTACAAGATACTGCGAATCGAAATCTGCTGCCGCAAACCTGATTTATTTTCCACATTTTACATAAAAAATGAGCCGCCCCAATGTGGGACGACTCATATGGAGAAAGCGTGTATTCAAAATTATCTTGAAACAAGATCAAAAACACCAGCCGTTGTTGGCGCGAAGTGTAGCCGCCACGAGTTGTCGTTTGGCTTTGACATTCACCGGCGGGTATTTGGTAAAACGTTTTACACCCATCAGGAAGGTTTTGAGCAGGTCGCCTTCGGCGAAGGAGGCCAGGGCATCGGTGGCGTTTTTAGCCATACGAGCCGAGGCATCGTGGAAAAATACCTGCAGCATGGCGTCGTACACTTCCTGCGGCTGCGGTTTTTCGCTGCGCATCGAGAGTTTTTCCACGCGTAAAAGCATGGATTCGGCCACGTAAAGGTCGATGAGCATGTCGGCGCAGTTCATCAGGATTTCCTGCTCGTCCTTGAGGTTGAGTTTGCCGTCCATCTGCATCTTGGCCGCGCCGCCGGCACACATCAGGATGATTTTTTTGAAATCGGCGATGGCTTTGTGTTCTTCGCTGTAGGCGCCTTCCGTTTTTTCAAAACCGGGCATCGAAGCCAGCTCTTTCTGCACGGCCCAGGCGGGCCCGACGATGTCGAGCTGGCCTTTCAGGGCGCGTTTGAACAGTTGATCGACCATGAGCAGGCGGTTGATCTCGTTGGTGCCCTCATAAATGCGGTTGATGCGGCTGTCGCGGTAGGCGCGGGCGGCGGGGTATTCTTCCGAGAAGCCGATACCCCCGTGAATCTGCACGTTTTCGTCGACGCAATAATCGGTTACTTCCGAGCCGTACACCTTTAATATAGAGCACTCGATGGCGTATTCCTCGGCGGCTTCGAGTGTGGCCTGGCCGAAGGATTTGCCGGCTTCCGAGCCGGCGTTTTTGCGGTCCTGCATTTGTTCCGACATGCGGTACATGGCGCTTTCGCCGGCGAAATTGCGGATCGCCATTTCAGCTAACTTATACTGTATGGCGCCGAAATTGCCGATGGGCTGACCGAATTGCTGGCGCTCGTTGGCGTACTGCACGGCCATTTCGATCACTTTTTTGCTGCCGCCGATGCACATGGCGCCGAGTTTGAAACGGCCGATGTTGAGTGCGTTGAAAGCGATCAGGTGGCCTTTGCCGACCTCGCCGAGTACGTTTTCGGCGGGTACTTTGACATTTTCAAAAAATACCTGGCGCGTGGAGGAGCCTTTGATGCCCATTTTGTCTTCCTCGGCGCCCAGGGTCAGGCCCGGCGAATTGCGTTCGACGATAAAGCCCGTGAATTTTTCGCCACCGATCTTGGCAAATACGATAAAGAGATCGGCAAAGCCGGCGTTGGATATCCACATTTTCTGGCCGTTGAGCACGTAATGCGAGCCGTCGGCGCTCAGGTCGGCGCGGGTTTTGGCATTGAGGGCGTCGGAGCCGCTGCCCGGCTCAGTGAGGCAGTAAGCAGCCTTGATGTCGCCGGAAATCAGGCCCGGCAGGTAATGCTGTTTTTGCGCCTCGGTGCCGAAGTACAGGATGGGCAACATGCCGATGCCCGTGTGGGCGGCAAACGGCACGCTGAACGACCCCATGGGGCCGAACACCTCGGTAATCAGCGTATTCGTATTGGTATCGAGTTCA
>JAEUUU010000190.1 GCA_016787345.1 Saprospiraceae bacterium
CAATTCGTACAAGTAGGCTTTTAATTCCGAGTACTTCTGGCTTTCGAGCGGCTGATTTTCATAAATT
Source organism: Saprospiraceae bacterium (assembly GCA_016787345.1). Lineage (GTDB taxonomy): Bacteria > Bacteroidota > Bacteroidia > Chitinophagales > Saprospiraceae > M3007. The sequence goes on from JAEUUU010000190.1 coordinate 68, forward strand.
TTTGTCTTGAATTTCTCCTCGTCGAAGTCGTCCGTTGCGGCCATCGCTTCAAACAGGCGGATGTATTTGGTTTCCTGACCGGGTTTGCCGCGTATGTACATGCGGAAATAGCGCTTTTCTTGTGGAGAAAGCGCCCTGATCAGTCGGTGAAGTTTGTCGGAAGGGGTCTTGGCCATAGCCTGTGGGTATAATTCAGGCCGAAAATTGTCAGATTTTTATCAAAATGCCAAGTTTAATATACAGGCTGGACTCCTGACTTATGCCCAAAATTTGGTTTGGAGGCTGGCTGCTTCGGCCGGTAGTTTTGTCCTGTCAAACGGCAAAAACAAAAGCCGCTGTACAACCGGACCGTCATTTATTCTTTGAACAGACAAACAACTCGCGCTATGGTACACGCTATCTCTTCCGCCGAATTTTCCGGCGCCACCCTGCCGCCCCATGAAAGCGAAACGCCCCGTATGGCCACCTTGCGCACGGTTGCCTCTGCCAATACACGACCGACTCCGCCGGCTGGCAAGGCGGGAAAAATCGTCCTGCCGACCATGGAGGGTTTGTGCTTCGAAAAAGTAAAACATATCGCTTACCTGGAAGCCAACGGAAATTATACCGTTCTGCACTTCACCGACGGCCGCCAGGTGCTCGTCTGCAAAACCCTGGGCGACGTGGAAAACCTCTTGCCCGGCGCGGCATTCGTCCGGATTCACCGCTCGCATACCGTGCATTTGCGGCACCTCAAAAAATATGTGCGTGGAAAGGGCGGACACGTGTTGCTTCAAAACGGCGTCACACTGACGGTTTCCGCCGGCCAAAAGGACGACTTCATGCACGCGATCAAACATTACTACGGCTGAGCCCCAACTGCAAACCACCTTGCCGTGAACACCAGGCGTCATACCTGAAAACAAACACCCGTTCACCCCATTAACCCCCAGGCAAATAAACACATTGCAAGGGTTTGGTTTGGCGCCGGGCGCGAGAAGTCGCCGCCCGGCGCACCTTTTTTTATACTCCACGCCGGTAAGGTTTGGGGCGGGGGGGATAAGGGACTCGTGCCGGGGTTGGTTTATGTTGGCATTGGTTACGTTCAACGCCGTTTCAAAACCGTCAGGTCGCCTTTCCGAATGTATTTTTCCCCGTTGACGAGACGCACTTCGATGTAATAAACGTACACGCCGACCTCCACGGCTTTTCCCCCGATTTTACCGTCCCAGCCCGACCAGGTATCGGCCGGTATGGGTTCGTCCCAGAGGTACACCTGATCGCCCCAGCGGTCGAAAATCCGGAGATTGACGAGATCGGTTACTGTAGGGCCTGCATCGATTTGCCAAAAGTCGTTGTATCCGTCGTCGTCGGGCGAGAAGACGTTGGGAATATAGATATCCACGTCTTTCCGTACGACGACCCTCATTTCAGCCACGGCAACACAACCGGCTGTGTCGACGATAGTAAGGGTGTACAATTGCGTAGCCTCCGGCGCCCAGGTTTGGCTCAGACAATCGGCGCAGCTGGTATCCGCCACGGGATTCCAGGTCAGTGAAGCCCAGGTGTCGAGATTGGTCTGGGCTGTAATGTTTAGTATTTCCCCGAGCCGGATTGTCGTGTCGGCGGGCAGGAATAACAGGGGGACGGGCGGCACGTTAAGAGTCAGGGTCGTATCGGCGCTGCATCCGTTGGCGTCCGATACCACAATGTCGTGTGTACCGGCGCCGAGCGCTGCCAACACGCCGTTGAACGGCTGGCCGTCGATCTCCACCATGCGCGCGCCGGTTCCGCCAGCCGTCACCAGGGCGACCTCGGCTGTCGATTCGCCGCAAAAAACGGGCGCTGCCTCGGCGAATAATTGCAGGGGCAAGGGCTCCGTCACCTGCACGCTGGCCGCTGCCGTACAGCCCTTGTCGTCGGTTACCGTCAGGCCATATACGCCGGCTTCCAGATTTTCAGCAAGCGCCGTGGTTGCGCCATTTTGCCAAATATACTGATAGGGCAGTGTGCCGCCCGTTGCGTTTGCCTGGGCCGAACCGTCGGCCAGTCCGTTGCAACTCACGGCAAAACCGTTGTTGTCCAGCACCGCCATTGCCGTTACGCTGACGCCGGCGCCGGTCAGTACCTCGCCGCTGACGATCGTCGCCTGCGGCCCTGCCGATCCGGTGATGCTGACGGTAAAAGTTCCTGCCGCAAGTCCCGTGATCAATTCCGGCGTATTCACCGCCGCGATCTGCCCGCTTCCGCTGTTGCCCGCCCCGTCGGCCCAGGTGTAGTCGAAAGGCGCCTGGCCGCCGGTGACCACGAGGGTCGCCGTGCCGTCGTCGATGCCCGGACAGGCCGCTGCCGCGGTATTCACCAATGCCGAAACCGTGCACAAAACCGGATCGAACAGCGTATAGGTGACAACCACGGAATCGCAACCGTCCGAGCCGTTGAACGTTACGGAACTAAACCCGACCTGGGCTGGATCGCAGGTCGTGGCATTCAGGAAAGTGGAGTCGATGGCCGAAGGGTCGAAAACGATCGTTGTGACGATTGTAGAGTCGCATCCGAATTGATTGGGTAAAACCTGCGTAAACGTGCCGGTTTGAGCCGGATCGCAGGTGAATTCGGTCAGATTGGTGGTGTTCGTCGGTAAAAGATCGACCACCAGAACAACCAGCGAATCGCAGCCGAACTGGTTGGGAATCACCTGCGTAAACGTACCCGCGGCATTGGGGTCGCAGGTGTTGTCGAACAAGGTGGTCGTGTCGGTAGGCAGCAGGGTAACGGTCGTAATCAGCACGGACAGGCAGCCGGACGAATTGGTAAAGGTTTCCGTAAATACCCCCGTCTGCGCAGGGTCGCAGGAAGATCCTACGGCCAGCAGGGTATCGATAAGCGCCGGGTCGAAAGTGATCGTGGTGACGACCGTGGAATCGCAGCCAAACTGGTTGGGAAGCACCTCGGTGAAGGTGCCGACAGCATTCGGGTCGCAAGTCGTCTCCGACAGATTGGTGGTATTCGAAGGCAACAAACTTACCGTGGTGACCACGGTCGAATCACAGCCAAACTGATTGGTAAATACCTGGGTGAAAACGCCGGTCTGACCAGGATCGCAGGCCGTAAGCGCCAGCAGCGTTGTGTCCAGGCTGTTGGGATCGAATGTGACGGTGGTAATGACGGTGGAGTCGCAACCGAACTGATTGGTCAAAACCTGGGTAAATGTGCCGGCTGCATTGGGGTCGCAGGTGCTGGCACTCAGGTTGGTTGTACTGTTGGGTAAAAGGCTGGTAGTCGTAATGACCAGCGAATCACAGCCGTCGCTGCCGCTCAGCAAAAGTTGCGTTGTGCCCGCCTGATTCGGATCGCAAGTGTTGAGCGCGATCAGGGTGGTATCGATATTGGCCGGGTCGAAAAGGATGGTTGTAATCACCACCGAGTCGCAACCGAACTGGTTGGACAAGGTTTGGGTAAATGTCCCCGCGCCATTGGGATCGCAGGTCGCCCCGCTCAAATTGGTGGTATCGGTCGGCGCCAGCGTCACGGTGGTCACGACGGTGGAGTCACAACCGAACTGATTGGTCAAAACCTGGGTAAATGTGCCTGCCTGGTTGGGGTCGCAGGTGCTGGCACTCAGGTTGGTGGTGTTGGTGGGTAAAAGGCTGGTAGTCGTGATCACCAGCGAATCGCAGCCGTCGCTGCCGCTCAATAAAAGTTGAGAAGTGCCCGCCTGATTTGGATCGCAAGTGTTGAGTGCGATCAGGGTGGTATCGATATTGGCCGGGTCGAAAAGGATGGTTGTAATCACCACCGAGTCGCAACCGAACTGGTTGGACAAGGTTTGGGTAAATGTCCCCGCGCCGTTGGGATCGCAGGTTGCGCTGTTCAAATTGGTGGTATCGGTGGGTAACAGGGTAGTGATGGTGGTGACCACACTGTCGCAACCCGCCAGGTTGGTCAGGGTCACGACCGCGATGCCGGTATCGGCCGGGTTGCAGCTGCTTTGTTGAATATTGGTAATGCTGGACTGGTTGACGGTCACAACGATAGAATCGGTATCCGAACAGCCGGCGGCATTGCTCACATTGACCACATAGGTTGTCGTGGCAAGCGGTGCAACGGTAATCGCTGCATCGGTTGCACTGTTATCCCAGGCATACTGGCTGCCCCCGGAGGCCGTGAGTGTCGTGTTGTCGCCCGGGCAAATGGTGTTGCTGCCTGTAATGGCTGCCGTCACGCCCGGATTGATCGTCAGGTCGAAGTCGACGGCCGCACCGGTGCAGGCGCCCAGGGTGGGGATTACGCTGATGACGCCCGTTTGGGCAGTCGCGACATTTGCCCCGGTAAAACTGATATTGCCGCTACCCGATGCCGGCAAGCCGATCGCGGGGTTGTTGTTGGTCCAGTTGAAGGTAGCGCCCGGCGAGCCATTGAAATTGACGCTTATACCCGTGCCTGCACAGGCGCTCTGGTCGGCGGGTGTCGCCAGGGTAGGGGCGGTGACGATCGAAATCTCGAAGGTGTCCACCGGACCGTTGCAGCTGCCGATCACCGGACTGACGATGATCGTACCCGTCGTAGTGGCGCCCACCGCGGCGGCTGTGAAACTGATGTCGCCCGAACCGGACGCCCCGAGGCCGATAGCGGGGTTCGAGTTGGTCCAGTTGAGGGTAGTGCCCGGAGAAGTGGTAAAATTGACCGCAACCGACTGGCCGCCACAGGCCGAGAGATCGGGTTCCGGCGTGAGGCTGGGCGATGGCGCAACGGCGATATTGAACGACACCGGCGCACCGGGGCACCCGTTGGCGGTGGGCGTGACGGTCACTACCCCGGTCTCGATGGCGCTGACATTGGCGCTGGTAAAACTGATATTGCCAGCCCCGGAAGCCGCGAGCCCGACGGCTGTATTGGTGTTGGTCCAGTTGAATGTGGCGCCCGGTGTACCGCCGAAAATCACATCGACCTGATCGCCCGCGCAGACCGTGGCGTCGGCAGGCGGGTTGACAGTGGCGACAGGGCTGACCGTGATGTCGAAGGTTTGGGGCGCCCCCGAACAGCCGTTTGCAAATGGCGTGACGGTGATGACGCCGGTTTGCGGACTGGCCACGCTGGCGCTGGTAAAATTGATATTACCTGAACCGGAAGCCGCAAGGCCGATGGCGGGATTGTCGTTGGTCCAGTTGAAAGCGGCGCCGGCAGTGCCGCTGAATGCCACGGCTACCGGGGCGCCGGCGCACACCGATTGATCGGCCGGCAGGCTGACGTCGGGCAGGGTGTCGACGGTAATGGAAAAAGTTTGCACCGGTCCGGAACAGCCATTGGCCGAAGGCGTAACCGAGACGATACTCGTTTCCGTCGCGTTGACATTGGCACTGGTAAAACTGATGTTGCCCACGCCGCCGGGATCCAGGCCTGTGTTTACGTTGTTATTGGACCAGAAAAATGTAGCGCCCGGCGAGCCGTTAAAATTGACGTTGACATTAAAACCCGGACAAACGACAACGTCGACCGGATCGGTCACCGTGGGTGCCGGATTGACCGTGATGGAGAAGCTGACGGGAGTGCCGATACAGTTGCCGACGGAAGGTGTGGCCGTGATCGTGGCGACTTGTTGGGTGGCCGGGTTGGCAGCGGTAAAATCGATCGTCAGGCCGGTGCCCGAGGCGGACAGGCCGATAGCCGGGTTGTTATTCGTCCAATTGATCGTGGCGCCCGAGGTGGCGCTGAATACCACGGTGACAGCCTGTCCGCCGCACAGGGTCAGGTTCGGCGGCGGGCTGATCGTGGGGCTGAGTGCGACCGTGATGGTAAAGGTTTGGGATACGCCCTGGCAGCCGTTGAGGAAGGGTGTGACGGTGATGGTTCCGGTGGCGGTGTTATTGGCCGTGGTAAAATTGATGTCGCCGCTGCCGTTGGCCACCAGGCCGATGCCCGAATTGTTGTTCGTCCAGGTATAGCCGGCGCCGTTACCCGCCCCGGTAAAAATAACGCTGGCTGGCTGGCCGCCGCAGTAGGTCTGGTCGGCGGGGTCGTTCATGGTCGGGGTTGCCAGGATGGTGATGGTAAAGGTTTGGGGCGCCCCGTCGCAACCGTTCAGACTGGGCGTAACGGTGATATTGGCCACCTGGGTGGTTGCCGGCGTACTGGCGGTAAAAGAAATATTGCCCGTTCCGGAGTCGCTCAGTCCGATGTTCGGGTTGTCATTGGTCCAGGAAAAAGTAGCGCCCGCTGTGCCGCTAAACGGCACGTTCACTTGTGCGCCACCGCAGAACAGTACATTAAAAACCTGGTTGATCGTCGGGCTGGGGGTTACGGTTATGGTAAAATTTTGGGCGGTTCCGGTGCAGCCGTTCAGGGAAGGAATGACGTTGATGGTACCCGTTTGGGTAGTGGCCACGTTATTGGCGGTAAAGCTGATGTCGCCGCTGCCGCTGCCGGCCAGCCCGATACTGGTATTGGTGTTGGTCCAGGTAAACAGCGCGCCGCTGTTCGGGCTGTTGAAAGCCACGTCCACCGGTTCGCCGCCGCATACGGTCAGGTTGGCCGGGTCATCGACCGTGGGGCGCGGATTGATTGTGATGGTAAAAGTGCGGGCCAGGCCGGCGCAGGCGCCCAGGGTCGGCACCACGGTGATGGTGGCTACCTGCTGATCGGTCGGGTTGGCGCTGGTAAAACTGATATTTCCGGTGCCCATGGCGCCCAGCCCGATCGCGGTATTGTCGTTGGTCCAGGCATAAACGGTACCGGGTAATCCACCGCTGAAATTGACCGACACCGGTGCGCCGCCGCACACGGTTACGTCGACGGGCTGGTTCATGTTCGGTACGGGCCCGACGGAGATGGTAAAGGTTTGGGGCGAGCCGGGACAGCCGTTTTCGGTGGCGGTGACGGTGATCGTGGCGTTCTGGTTGGTCGCGACATTGGCCGCTGTAAAGCTGATGTCGCCACTGCCCGAGGCGCTAAGGCCGATATTGGTATTCGAGTTGGTCCAGTTGTAGGTCGGGCTGTTGCCGTTGTTGCTCGAAAAGATGACCTCTACGGGATCGCCGGCGCAGGCCGTCATGTTGGGCGGGTCAATGACCTGCGGGCGCGGATTGATCGTAATGGTAAAAGTCACCGGCGTACCCATACACATGCCCTGCGTCGGGGTGACGGTGATCGTAGCGGTTTCGGTCATCGAGACGTTGGCCGCCGGGAAGGAAAAGTTGCCGATGCCGGAGGAGGTCAACCCGATGGCGGTATTGTCGTTGGTCCACGACAAGGTAGCGCCCGGGCTGCCGGTGAGGGTTACGCTGACGTTGGTACCGGCGCAGGCGGTCACGTCGTTGGGCTGGTTGGCCGTCGGGCCGGGGGTAATGGTAATGGTAAATTGCTCCTGATCCGAACAGCCGACGGGGCCAATCTGGGCGTAGGCGTACAGGGTGGTCGTGGTGGTGATCTCGTCGCCGGGGTTGTATTGGGTACCGGTGCCGTTGGTGCCTGTAAAATAGGCCGTATTGGCCGGCAGGTTGGTGCCCGTGATGGCCGGCAGGATATAGGAGCCGCAGGTGCTGACGTTGGCGATCGGGTTGATTACCGGCGGCGGCGGCGCGGGCGATACGGGCGGCACGACGCATCCGGCATTGCCGTAGGAGCCTGAGCCGCCATTGGCCAGGGGCAGGAAATAGGCGCCGTTGCCACCGGTGCTGCTGGCAAGGTTGTACGTGATCGTCTGGTTGCAACTGCCATTGATGGAAAAAACCGTCGTACGGGTACCTCCTCCGGGCCCGTTGGAGAAGCCGCCGGCGCTGCGGGTGCAGGAGCTGGCCACGACGTACACGCACTGGCCGGCGCCGCAAAGCGCGGTGGCATTGTACAGGTTGTTGGCCGCGCCGGTACTGTTTTGAAAAATAACGATCGAGTTGGCCGGTATATCGACGCCGTCGCCCACTGCGATCACGTTGCTGCAGCCGGTAAATGCGCCGGCATTGCCGGTCGAAATACCGCAGGGCGTACCCGGTGGAACGTTGTTGTTGTCGGTGTTGACGTCGTTGTTTTCCGGCCCGATGATATTGTTGTTGATGTCATAATCCAGCTGAATATCGGAAGTGTTGAACCCTCCGCCGGAATTGATCACAATAAATTCGTTGAGGAACTCGGTGCCGCAGGCGTCGATCATGACGGCCTCCACGGTAGGGCATTGAGCCTGCACCTGCGCAGCGCCCCAAAGGACCAACAGCAGGGCGGAGAAGAATTTGAAAGTGGTACGGAAACAAAGAGCGGCAGAATGTTGCATAGCAGGTAACAGTGAAGGAACGGTGATCTTCATCTGGCGCATAAATAAATGGTGGTTAACGACACACGGGAAACAGCAGGGAATAAATGCAAAAGCAGCGGCCGGGCGGAAAGATTATACTGAAAACGGACGCAAAGGTAGCGCCCTGTGCCCAGATAAATGGGGCGTTCGTAGTTAATTAACCCTCGCTTTACAGCGCTTTTCGCGAAACAAAAGATACAATTTGTCGCCTTTCCGCTGCGGGTCGGCGCATTGACCGTACTTTTGCCGCCCAATTTTTACCGCAACCGACGATGCTCGACAAACTGAAAGCCATCCGCGACAAATACGTTCACCTCGAAGAACAACTGGCCGATCCGGGGACCATCGGCGATATGGAGCGCTGGAAAAAAATCAACAAAGAGTACAAAAACCTCCAGCCGCTCGTCGAAACCTTCGACCAGTATCACAAAATCGCAACCGGACTCGACGGCGCCCGCGAAATGCTCGCCGCCGAAACCGACCCCGATATGCGCGACATGGCCCGTGAAGAGATTGAGGCCCTCCAGCCCCAACTCGAGGCCCTCGAAGCACAACTCAAAACCCTGCTGACCCCGCGCGACCCGGAAGACGAAAAAGACGTGATCTTCGAAATCCGCTCCGGCACCGGCGGCGACGAAGCGGCCCTGTTTGCCGGCGACCTGTACCGCATGTACGCCAAGTATTTTCAAACCAAGGACTGGGACGTGGAAGTGCTCGACGAAAGTCCGGGCACCGTGGGCGGCTATGCCAAGATCGTACTCGACGTATCGGGCGACAATGTGTACCGGTTTTTAAAGTTCGAATCGGGCGCCCACCGCGTGCAGCGCATCCCCGAAACCGAGGCCAAAGGCCGCGTACACACCTCCGCCGCTACTGTGGCGGTGTTGCCCAAAATGGAGGCCGAAGATTACGATATCCGGAAGGAAGACATTCGCACCGACGTGTTCCGCGCCAGCGGCGCCGGTGGTCAGCACGTCAACCGGACCGAGTCGGGTGTGCGTTTTACCCACTTGCCTACGGGCATCGTGGCGGAAAGTACCGAGAGCCGCTCGCAGCACAAAAACCGCGAGATCGCCATGGGCCGCCTTGTGCAGCAAATCCGCGACGCACAAATACAGCAGCAAGCTTCCGCATTGGCCTCGCAACGCCGCAGCCTCGTGGGCTCGGGCGACCGTTCGGAAAAAATACGAACTTACAACTGGCCGCAAAACCGCGTAACCGACCATCGGCTCGAAGGCGACAACAAAAATTTTAACCTGGATAAAATTATCGAAGGCGAGCTCGACGAACTGATCGAAGCGCTCACGATCGCCGATAATGCGGCGAAACTACAGGCTGAGTCGGCGCAGTAATTATACCCTGGCCTCCTCTTTGTCTTTTGTTTCTTCCGATTCGTCCGACGATTCCTCGTCGACAGTATTCGCAATGTCCGATTCCGCCAGGGCAGCGTGTTCGGCATCCATCGGTTCGGTGCCCGGTATCACCGCCAGTTCTTCCCCTTCGGGCGTTTTGGGGCTGAGCTCGGAGTGGAAAAATTGCCGCTGGAATAAGAGGATGCAGATGACGCCCAGCGAGATGGAAGCGTCGGCGATATTGAAGATCGGGCTGAAAAAGAGGAAGTCTTCCCCGCCTAAAAACGGCACCCATTCCGGAATGGCGATCCATTTGATGGGAAAATAAAGCATATCGACCACCTTGCCGTGCAAAAAAGTACCATAGCCCTCGCCAATGGGCACCATTTGGGCCAGGCCGCCGTGGTAGGGCGATTCGGTAAAGATCAGGCCGTAAAAAGCGCTGTCGATGATATTGCCCAGGGCGCCGGCTGTGATCAGGCCGATGCTGTAAATAAAGCCTGCCGGCGCCCCGACCCGCAGCAGGGTGCGGATATACCAGATCAGGCCGGCCACCATCAGGATGCGGAACGTGCTGAGCAGCAATTTGCCGTATTCCCAGTCGAAAATGATACCGAAGGCCATGCCCTCGTTCTCCACGAAGTGCAGTTTGGCCCAGTTCAGGCCGAACATGGGCACGTCCTGATTGTACTCAAAAGTAGTTTTGATATAAACTTTAAGGGCCTGGTCGATCACCAGTACCGCTAAAATGATCAGCGTGACGATATACGAGCGTTTCAACGTCGGACAGTGTTTTGTGCAACAAAAATCAGGCAAAGAAACGGCGATTTGGGGAGAAAGTTGTCAGCGGCGGCCGTCGAGTTGGCGCAACAGCCAGTCGCGCTCCATGAGCGGGTTGGTTTCGACGACGAGCGCGCGAAGCCTTTCGGTCTGGGTTTTTGAATACGGGTTCAGGTGCAGGAGTTTTTTCATAATGCTGATGAGGTTTTTGTAGGCAGTTTTCCGGTGGGTATCGAGCGCTTCCTTGCGTTGCAGGTAAATACGCATGCTTTCGAGCAAGGATTCGAAAGCGTCGAATTCGCCCTGCTCGTAGTAAATTTTCAACAACATGGTTTTGGCGATGATATTCAGCAGCATGTCATCGTATTCAAACTGAATGAGCAATCGCTGGGCCATATCGTAGTCGCCTTTTTCGAAATAAAGCCTCGACTGGTTGAAGTGCACCACGCTGCGCCGGTATTTCTCTTCGAGGTTGTGTTGAAATTGCTGGATGAATTTTTCTACCCAGTCGTATTCTTTCAGCCGCAGGGCAAAAGCGATGGCATTGCCGAAGGTAAAGCGCGAGATGAGGTTGTTTTCGAGCAGGATATTGTCTTCAAAACCTTTGCGAAAAAGGTCGAAAGCCCGTTTGGCGTAGTCGGTTTCGCCCGAATTGAAGCGCCCTACGCAGTAATTGATGGCCAG
>JAEUUU010000009.1 GCA_016787345.1 Saprospiraceae bacterium
GTCGAGTCTACTGGATTCGAACCAGTGACCTCCGCCCTGTCAAGGCGGCGCTCTAAACCAACTGAGCTAAGACCCGTAATTTGTCAAAAAGAGGAAAAAATCCCCCGCTTTCAAAAAGCGTGCGCAAAGGTAAGCGCTGCCGGGGCAAAAAAACAAATCCGGCGAAAAAAAACTAAAAAGACCCGCCGGGCGGCGACTATGGAAAAAACAACGCCGTGTTTTACCTTTGGCGCACTGGAAATCAAGTTTTTACCAAAGCAGAAAACCCGAAATTCGTCTCGATGAGAGAACAAATCCAACAATTGATCGCCGACGGCCGCACCGAAGAAGCCCTTGATTTGCTCGAAAAAACCTCCCAGGACGCCGTGCTGCTCAAAGCCCGCTACAACAACGGCAAAAAGCAGTACAACATGGGTATGATCGATTTCAGCGAGTGGAACCGCATTCAGAACCAGGTCAATTACGCGGCCCTCGAACTGGCCGGCAGCGGCAGCAGCCCGGTGCTCACGACTGTGCCCGCTCAACCGGACCCCGTGGCGCCGCCGGTCAATGGCAACGGCACAAGCCGCAAAGCTTTTATCTCGTACAGCCACAAAGACCAGGAGGTGGCCAAAAAAGTAACCCAATTCCTCGAAAGCAATCAGATCGACGTGGTCATCGACGACGACGACCTATCGGCCGGGCAACAGATCATGGAGTTTATCCAGCAAAGTATCCGCAACTGCGACGCCGTGGTCACCATCGTCTCGGCGCACAGCCTGCAATCCGGATGGGTGGGGCAGGAGAGCGTGTCGGTCATGTACGCCGTTTGGCTGGCCGATACCAAATTTATCCCCGTCCGCCTCGACGACGTGGCCTTCGACATCGATTTCCAGATCGCGGCACAGGAAGGCCTCAACCAGAAAATTGAAGAACTCGACGCCAAACTCGCCAAACTCCGCCAACTGGGAGGCAACACCAGCGCCTTCGACGACGATCGCAACCGCCTGTTCGAACTGAAAAACAACCTGGGCAAAATCATCCAGCGCCTCAACAGCGTAAAAACCGTGGACATCAGCGGCCCGAATTTCGAGATCAATATGCCCAAAGTGCTGAGCAGTATTCTGGCAAAATAGATTTATCGCCCCAGGCGCTCCATCACCAACTCCTTATGGCTCCGCCCGATGGGCAGGCTCCGGCCGGCAATCTCCACCTCGGCGGCAGAAAACGATTCGATCTTGTCGATGGCGACGAGAAAAGAACGGTGTATGCGCAGGAAATTGTCGGAGCGCATCAGTTCTTCCAGTTCGCCCAGCTGGTAGTGGGTGGGATATGATTTTTCACGGGTGTGAATGGTCACCGAATCTTTCAGGCTTTCGATAAACAGGATTTCGTCGAGGTAGATCTTGACCGATCTTTTATTGACCGTGAAAAAATAATGCGGCCGCACCGGTTGCACGGCAGGTTTGGCTGTGCCGGTCTGGGCATGGGGTGCAATCAGTTTGTTCACCGCGCGGGCAAACCGGCTGTACTCGATGGGTTTCAACAGAAAATCCACGACCTGCAATTCGAAACCTTCCACCGCAAATTCGTGGTAGGCCGAGGTCACGATGATTTTCGGTTGCCGGCGCAGGGTTTTGATAAAATCCAGCCCGTTGAGTTTGGGCAGATTGATGTCGAGGAAAATCACGTCGACCGGTTCGGAATGCACCACGTCGAGCGCGCTGATGGCGTCGGGGCATACGTGGGTGAGCGTGAGGAAGGGGGTCATGGAGATGTATTCTTCCAGGATTTCGGCCGCGAGGGGCTCGTCTTCCACGATCAGGCAGCGCAGGGGAGTGTTGGGCATGGGTTTCGTTGATGATTTCTTTGACCGTTCAATGTACGAACACAACGACAATTTTTCCCGCCTGGTGGATGCATGGTGAGTTCTTCGACCAACGCTTGTTTTTTGGGCCGCAGCGGTGGGCGGAGGGACCGATGTTGCAGCAACCGATGTTGCGCCCCTATGGGGCGTGGGCTGGCTGGCGTTCTGTTGCTACCGACGTTGCGCCCCTATGGGGCGAGGGCATGGGTAAAAGTTGCAGACCGTATTTTCATTAGGCGGTTTTCATCCCGTAAAAGGGTACAACCTCGGTAACAAACGGACAAATGTTTGCGCTGGCGCCGTCCCGTCAGGGACGCAACGTCGGTAGCAATCGGAGAAATGTTTGCGATCACGCCGTCCCGTCAGGGACGCAACCTCGGTAGCAAATTATTTCACCACCCCCAGTTTTTTCCCCACCCTGGTAAATGCCGCCACGGCTTTTTCCAGATGCGCCTGCTCATGTGCGGCGGAAAGCTGCACGCGGATGCGGGCTTTGCCCTGCGGCACCACGGGGTAGAAGAAACCGATCACGTAGATGCCTTCGTCCAGCAGGTCGCGGGCGAATTGCTGGGCTAGCGGCGCGTCGTAGAGCATGATCGGCACGATGGGGTGCTCGCCGGGCAGGATGTCGAATCCCGCGGCGGTCATGGCCTGGCGGAACCAGCGCGTGTTGTGTTCCAGTTTGTCGCGCAGCGCTGTGGAGCCGCTCAGCAGTTCGAATACCTTGATGCTGCCACCGACGATGGAGGGCGCCACGGTATTGGAGAACAGGTAGGGGCGCGAGCGCTGGCGCAGCAGGTCGACGATTTCTTTGCGGGCAGCCGTGAAGCCGCCACTGGCGCCGCCCAGGGCTTTGCCGAGGGTGCCGGTGATGATGTCTACGCGGCCCATGACGCCCCGGTATTCGTGCGTGCCCCGGCCGGTGCGGCCCAGAAAGCCGCTGGCATGGCATTCGTCGATGCCCACCATGGCGTCGTAGCGTTCGGCCAGGTCGCAGATTTTGTCGAGCTGGGCGATGGTGCCGTCCATCGAAAATGCGCCGTCGGTGAACACCAGGATGCGCCGCGCGCCGCCGGCCCGGGCTTCATTGAGGCAATCTTCGAGCGACTGCATGTCGTTGTGCTTGTAGCGGAAACGGCGGGCTTTGCACAGGCGAATGCCGTCGATGATGGAGGCGTGGTTGAGTTCGTCGCTGATGATGGCGTCTTCTTCGCCGAGCAGGGGCTCGAACAGCCCGCCGTTGGCATCGAAAGCGGCGGCGTAAAGGATGGAATCTTCCATGCCCAGGAACTCGGCAATCTTGCCTTCCAGTTCCTTATGGATGTCCTGTGTGCCGCAAATAAAGCGCACCGACGACATGCCGTAGCCGTGCGTGCGAATGGCTTCGATGGCGGCTTCGATCACGTCGGGATGGCTCGACAGGCCCAGGTAGTTGTTGGCGCAGAAGTTGAGCACCTCGTGCTGGGCCGTGGTGTCGATCACCGGGCCTTGCGGCGAGGTGATGATGCGTTCTTCTTTGTAGAGGCCGGCTTCGCGGATGCCGGCGAGTTCTTTTTGTAAGGCAGGTTCGACGTTGGTGAACATATACTTTGGTTAGAATTTGCTGATAATCAATTTATTTCTCCATCACTCGCACGGCGATGCGGCGGTTTTGCGCGCGGCCTTCTTCGGTGTCGTTGGAAGCCGCGGGGTGCTGCGAGCCGTATCCTTCGGGCGAAAGGCGGCCTTTGGCCACGCCCAGCGTTTCGAGGGCTTTGACGGTGGCTTCGGCGCGGGCCTGCGAGAGTTTCATGTTGTCGGCTTCTTTACCCACGTTGTCGGTGTAGCCGCCGATTTTGAGTTTGACTTTGGGAAAAGCCTGCATGATCTGGTAAATATTGTTCAGCTGGCTACTCGATTTGTCCATGTCGATCTCGGCGCTGCCGGTGCGGAACGTGAGCCGGTCAAAATTGAACCAGGTTGTTTTATCGACGGGCAGGTCGCTCTGGATAAAGTTGAGCAGGGCCTGTTCGATGCCGTCGGTATTGCCTTCGAGTTCGAAGCCGTTGGCGAGTTTGGCGCGGAAAGGCGCCGGTAAGGCGGGCACGGTGTCTGTTTTGACTTCCGGCACGGCCGGCGCCTCCGTTTCGACGGTTTCCTGCCGGCAGTTTTTCAAATAAAAAATAATACCGCCGCCGAGGCCCAGCAACAACAGCAGGGGCCAAAGCCAGCTCATGCCGCCGGCTTGTGCTTCCTGTTCGGCAGGCGGCGCCGGTTCCGAAGCGGAGGGAAGCAGGGCGGCCACGCCCGCGGGCAGGGCCGCGAGCAGGGCGTTTTTATCCTGTTTCAGCAGGTTGGCCAGTCCGGCAGCCGGCAGGTTTTCTTCACCGATGCGTTTGCTCAACATGCCCATCACCACGGGGCCGACAAGCCCCCAGAGCGAGGAAACCGTCGACGATCTGGCGCCCGAGAAAGCCGCCACGGCATTGGTCAGCGCGGGCACTTTGTCGCCGAAGAGCATGCCCAGCAGGTGGCCGGCGTCGTCTTTGGGGTCGTGGTGCGCCAGGTTGCCGCTGCCGAGCAGGTCGGGCAGGTTGTCGAGCACCTTCGGGTCGAAATTTTGCAGGGCTTTGAAGATCGTGCCCAGGTTGTGTGCGTCGTCCGTTTTATTCAGCATACCCACGAGCATGGTCGGGGCGAGGCTGCCGGCGGCGCGGGCGAGGCTGTTTTCATTTTCCCCAAAAAGGGCTGCCGCTTGATGAATCAGCCCTGGGCTGAGGTATTGGCGAAAAGAGTCGAGTAAGTTGGCCATGTTGTTTGTGATTGAGGTAAAAATTGCGGGGGTAAAGGTACCCTCAGAAGGGATAACCGACGGCTAAGTTGAGGTTAAAATCGCGCCATTGCAAATGGGAAATGCGGTTGGGCACCCAGTGCGATTCCTTGTTGACGGGGTAGGGGTAGCGCAGCGGCAGGCCCCAGTCGAGGCGAATGATGAAAAACCCAAAATCCGCCCGCACCCCGAAGCCGGTGCCCAGGGCGATATTTTTGTAGGCGTTCCAGTCGAGCCGGGCGCCGGGGCGCGGGTCGTCGGGGTCGAGCGACCACACGTTGCCGCCGTCGACAAACACCGCGCCTTTGAACCACCAGAAAAACGGGAAGCGGAGTTCGCCATTGAACTCGAAACGGAAATCGCTGGCCTGGTAAAATGGCGGGTTCAAGGGCGCGCGGGTATCGCGGTAGCCACCCGGCCCGATCTCCCGCACGCGCCAGGCGCGGATACTCGAGGGGCCACCGACGAAGAACTGCTTGACGTAGGGCGTGGTTTCCGTTTTTCCAAAAGGCATAATGGCGCCGGCTCCTATACGTACCGCGCCGGTCAGGCCTTTTTTATTAAAATCACGGGTATAAACCGCGTCGAAATCGGCGCGGATATACGACGCAAATTCCATGTCGGCCAACTCCCAGGTTTGTTTGCCGAAGGCTGCGCTCCACAATGCGTTCAGGCCCAGAATTTCCACCCCGGAGAGGTCGGTATTGAAGCGCAGCGCCCAGCGTTCGCCAAAACGGTTCACACCGCCGACGTAGGAATAGGTAAACGAACGCAGCAGAAATCCGGTGAACAACTGATCGCTGAAACTCAGTCGCAGAAAGGGATTGAGCAGGGTAATGGAGTCGAAATTGGGGTAGAGGCGCGGCCGCAGCACGTCGATACCGATATAATCGAAGGAGTACACGTGTTCCGGATCGGTGCGCAAATCGGCGCCGAAAGAGGCATTGAACAGGTTGTAGGCGTAGTAATCGATGAGTTCGAGGTAGTTGTAGTTGGCTTTGATGTGCATCTGCCCCTCGTTTTTCATCCGGCGGTAAAGTCGCGGCGAAACCAGTCCGGCCCCCCGCAAAGCCGGCCAAACGCCCAGGTAGCCGAAATAACGGGGTATGATCAGCTGGTTCTGAAACTTGAATTCCTGCGAAAAAATGAGGCGGTCGGGCTGCGTAATGTCGAATTCGACGTTGTAGCCCAGGTTGTTTTGCATCATTTCGGCGCCGCGCATCAGGTTGCGGTTGAGCAGGGTCAGACTGGAAGAAACGCCCAGCAAACGCCCCGACACGGAGCTGGTGGAGGAGTTGAGGTCGATGTCGCCGCCAAACGACAGGCGTTTGTTGGGGGAGAACGAGATGGTCGCGTCCAGCACGTTTTTTTTCAGGGTGTCCAGACTGGGTTTTACCGAAACGAAGCGAAAAACACCCAGGGC